>JAIYAG010000359.1 GCA_027489195.1 Burkholderiales bacterium
CCGGCGTGGACCGGCTCTACGGCTTCGCGCGCTCGCTCGATTCGCATGTCGACGGCGCCTCGTCCGGCACGCGCCTGGCCGGCCGCCCGCCCGCGGCGTCGCCGGGGACCGACGGCCCGCGGATCGTCACGACCACGGGCCACCGGATCGCGTTCGAGCATGTGACGCTCGAGACGCCGGACCGCGCGCGCACGCTGGTCGTCGACCTGAGCCTCGCCGTCGAGCCCGGCCGCGGGCTGCTGATCGCGGGGGGCAGCGGCGGCGGCAAGAGCTCGCTGCTGCGCGCGGTGGCGGGGCTGTGGACCGCCGGCAGCGGGTGCATCGAGCGACCGGGCCCCGAGCAGCTGATGTTCCTGCCGCAGCAGCCTTACATGGCGCTCGGCACGCTGCGCGACCAGCTGCTGTATCCGGACCGGGGCCGTCCGGTCGATGACGCCGCGCTGCACGCGCTGCTCGCCCGCGTGAACCTCGGCGAGCTCGCCGAGCGATCGGGCGGGCTCGCGGCGGTGCACGACTGGGCCCGGGTGCTGTCGATCGGCGAGCAGCAGCGGCTGGCGTTCGCCCGGGTGCTGCTCGCCGAGCCGCGCTACGCGATGCTCGACGAGGCGACCAGCGCGCTCGACACGGCCAACGAGGAACATCTGTACCGGGCGCTCGCGCTGACGCGGACGACACCGGTGAGCGTCAGCCACCGGCCGGGCGTGGTGCGCTTCCACGCCGACGTGCTCGAGCTGCCGGGCGACGGCAGCTGGCGGCGGCTGCCGGCCGACGGCTACCGGCTGGACTGACCCGGGCGCGCGGCGACGGGCCGCTATGCGTCGGCGTCGGCGGTCGTCGCGGCCGTCGCGGCCGACGGCTCGGAGGCGAGGATCAGCGTGTCGGTCGCGTCGGCGAGCGCATCGATCCGGCAGGCGGCGTGGATCACCCAGCCCTGGGCGTAGTCGATGCCGATCGCACGCAGCATGTCGAGGATCTCGTGGTTCTCGACGTACTCGGCGACGGTGCGCATCCCGAGCGAGCGGGCGACCTCGTGCATCGAGCGCACCATCGCCAGGTCGCTCGGATTCGTCGCGATGTCGCGCACGAACGAGCCGTCGATCTTCAGCACGTCGGTGCGCAGGTTCTTCAGGTGCGCGTAGGACGCGTAGCCGCTGCCGAAGTCGTCGAGCGAGAGCCGGCAGCCGTAGCGCCGGACCTGCCGGATGAAGTCCTGCGCCGCGCCGTAGCACGCGATCGCGGAGCTCTCGGTCAGCTCGAAGGTCAGCTTGGCGGCGTCGGGGCCGAGGCGTCCGAGCCGCTGGTGCAGGAACCCCAGGATGTCCGGGCTGTCGAGCGAGCGCGGCGAGACGTTGATCGCGAACCCGCCGATCGCGTCGAAGACGGCGGGGTTCGCGTCGATCCAGTCGAGCGTGTGCCGCATCACCCACAGGTCCAGCTCGTGGGAGCGCTTGAGCCGCTCGACCGCGGCGACGAAGTCCGAGGGATCGGCGGGGCCGTCGGCCGCATCGATCCCCAGCAGGACCTCGAAGTACGGCACCAGCGCAGCGTCGCCGCCGATGGGCTGGATGCGCTGGCAGCGCAGGAAGAGCCCGTCGCCCTCGAGCAGCCGGTCCAGTCGGCCGGCCCAGTCGATGAGCGACTCCTGGCTGCGCAGCTCGCGGCTGCTGCGCTCGTGGACCTGTACCCGGTTGCGGCCCTGCTCGCGGGCGGCGGCGCAGGCCGACTCGGCGCGGCCGATCGCCTCCTCGGGCTCGTCGCGCCCCGGCACGAAGCGTGCGAGCCCGATGTGCACGCCGATCCGGTAGCGCTCCTCGCCGTGCTCGAACGGATGGTCGCGCAGCCGCTCGAGCAGCGCGGCCGCGGCGGGCTCGCCGTCGACGCCGTCCCGGGCCGGGACGGCGAACGCGAGCGTGTCGTCGCCATGGCTCGCCAGCTGCGCGTCGGGTCCGAGCGCCTCGCGCGCCTGCTCGGCGAGCACGCGCAGCAGCGACTCGGCCGCATCGACGCCGCAGCGCGCCCCGACCATGCGCAGCGTGTCGAACTGCACCAGCCCGATCCAGCGCTCGTGCGCCGCCGCGTGCGGCGTGCCGTCGATGCGGGCGAGCGAAGCGAGGAAGCCGCGGCGGTTCGGCAGCCCGGTGACCGGATCGCACTGCGCGCGCTGGCGCAGCGCCTGCCATCCCTCGTCGAGCAGGTCGAGCTCGGAGCGCTCGAGCAGGGGGCGGTTCCGGTCGGTGCAGGGCCGCATCCGACCGGCCTCGACCTCGCGCCCGACCGCGCCGAGGGTCAGCTCGTGACGCTCGCTCGCCGAGCGGCTCGCGAACCCGCAGGCGCGCGGCGGCGTGCTGAGCCAGACCAGCTGCATCGCGCGCGCGCCGCCCTCGGCATCGAGCTGCCACCAGTCGCCGATGCGCAGGCGGCGGGCAAACTCGGGGTCGGCGTCTTCGGGCTCGGCCTGCGGCACCGGCAGCGGCGTGCCGCCCGCCACCGGGCCGTGCCGCTCGACGGCATCGAGCGCGGTCGCCAGCGCCGAGAGGCAGGCGTCGATGCGATCGGGCTCGGTGCCGATCGCGCGCAGGATCGGCTCGATCTCGGTGTCCAGCGCGCGGCGCGCGTCGGCCGGCGCGACATCGCGCTCGCCCGACAGCGCGTCGACCAGGCGCACGAGCGTGGCGAGCGCGCGCTCGGTCGTGCCGCCCGACGCGCCGCCGCGGATCTCGGCGAGCATCATCGACTGGGTCCAGCCGCACTCCAGCAGGCCCTGGACGGCCGGGGGCACGCGGCGGCCGCCGAGCCGCGCGGCGAGCGCGGCATCGACGCGGCGCCGCGCGGCACGCACGCCCTCGCGGGCCTCGAACGCCTGCTGAAGCCGCTCCACGCGATGCCGCCGGGCCTCGCGGATCGGCCCGAGCAGGCGCTCCAGGACGCGGGCATTGCGCTCGAGGACCGCCGGGTCGCGGCCGACCTCGGCGGCCACCCGCTCGACCATCCGGTTCAGCAGCCGGTCGAGCTTCGGATCCTCGAAGCGGCCGCGGTCGTCGGTGGCGATCGAGCACTGCTCGATCAGGTCGACGAGCCGACGGCCCGGATGGATGCGCGAGGCCAGGAAGGCCGGGTCGCGCAGCGCGAGCCGCAGCAGCGGCGCCTCGAGGCGGCGCAGCAGCCGGCGGACCGCGGTGTCGGCGTCCGGCTCGGACAGCGCGCGGCCGATCAGGCCGGTCGCCGACTCGATCGTGCGGCGCTGCGCGGGCGCGATCGGCAGCGCGTCCAGGGCCAGGGTCAGCCGCTCGCTGAGCGCCGGGCCCGCTGCGTCCGCGGCGGGCACGCCACCGGCGGTCGGCGCGGTCGCCGCGGCCAGCAGCGCGTCGAGCAGGCCGGGCAGCGCGGACGGGTCGGCGGGCACGGGCACCGGATCGGTCGTCGCGGACCCGCCGTCCGACGCGCCGGCGGAGCGGGCGGGGGTGCGCTCGAGGCGCAGGCGCCCGACCAGTTCGAGCAGGCTGTGCGTGTCCGGCGACTCGGCCGCGGACCGGGCGGCGGGCGATGCGATGGACGGCTGTGCCCGGGCCGCGACGCGCGGCACGGCGCGGACGGCGGAGCCCGGTGCGGCGGCAGCGGTGGGGGTGGCGGCGGGGGCGGTGGCGGCGGTGGGGGCGGCAGCGGTGGCGGTCGCGGCGGTCGCGGTGGCGGCAGCGGCGGTCCCTTTGGCAGCGGCGGCGGTGGCCCCTGTGGCAGCGCTGACCGAAGCGGCCCCAGCGCCCGCAGGGCCCGGCGCGCTCGCGGCCGCGACGGCGGCCCGCTCGGTCCCCGCCTCGCCCGACGGCTCGGTCCGCGGCCGCGCCGCGCGACGCACGATCCGCCGGGCCGTGCGCGGCTCGTCGAGCGGGGCCAGCACCTGGTTCAGCGCGTCGTAGAGTGCGGTGCACTCGGTCCGGAGCGCCTCGCCGAAGGTCTCGAAGACGACCACCCGGACCGGCGTCGGCAGCTCCAGCGGCTCGATCGCCTGCTGGAACGCCCGCATGATCGCCTCCGGGCCGAAGGGATCGCTGACCCGGTCGAGGGGCAGCACGCGCAGCGTGCCGTAGCGCCGGCGCAGATCGGCGAGCGGCAGGCTGTGGTCGGACTCGATCCGCTGGACCACGGCCGACAGGCTCAGCCACTCCTCGAACTGCGCCTCGTCGACGAGGGCCAGCGCGGTCGGCATCTCGTCGAGCGGCGCCTCGGCGCGGCGGCGGTTCGGATGGCGCATCGCCTCGCGCAGCGCGGCGTCGAAGCGCGACGCGACGCCGGCGCGGTCATGGCGCACCCGGTGCGCGGCGCCGGCGAACTCGCTGCGCAGCGTCACCCCCTGGAGCATGCCGACCGCGGCGTCCAGGGCGGCCGGCAGCGCGGACAGGAATCCCTTGAGCACCTCGTTGAGCGAGGCCGCGTACTGCCGCTGGCAGGCGCGCTGCATGACCTGCCGGGCGCTCGCCGTGGCCGCCGGCGGGTTCGGCGGTTCCGCGGACGTCGCGGCGGCGCGGGCCGCGACCGCGGCGGCGTGCAGGACCGCGAGGGCCGCTTCGGGCAGCGAGCTCACCTGCAGCCCGAGCCCGGCCTCGTCCACCCGCGCGACCACCGCCTGCAGCACGGGGCCGCCGTCGAGCGCGAGTTCCACCACCTCGCCGCGCACCAGGCGCGCCGCCGCCGCCCGGTCGGTGTCCCCGTCGGGCACGGCGAGCAGGCCGGTCAGGCAGTAGTCGCGCACCTGCACCCGCGTGACGCCGCCCACCGCGCGGACCCGGGCATCCAGTCGGGTCGCGAGGCGCGAGTAGCGGCGCTGTTCGGTGCGTGCCATCGATGGGTCGTTTCTGCGCGGCGACTGGCCGCGGCGTGGGTCGGGAGGGGCGAGGGCGCGGGCCGCCGTGTCGTGCGGCCGATGCCCGTCGAAAACGAGTGTGCCGGGCCGGACACGGTGCGCAGCGCCCGCACGGGGCCCGAAGGCACGGGCGGGCCGCCGGGCCGACCGGCGGCCGATCTGCAGCGACCGGCCGTCGCCGGCCGGCAACGCGCCCGACCCGGGCGCCGCCCTAAGTCCCGGCGCTCGCGCGCCGCTCGATCGCCTCGCGCCGCGCGATCCAGATCGTCGAGGCGACGATGATCGCGCCGCCCGCCATGGTGTTGAAGGTCGGCGAGTCGCCGAACAGCGCCAGGCCGAGCAGCGAGGACCAGACCAGGTCGAGGAAGCGGACCGGCTGCATCGCCGAGATGTCGCCGAGCGAGAACGCCCGCGTCATCGCGATGTGCGCCGCGCTGCCGAGCAGCCCGCAGACGAGGAACGCGCCCCACTGGAACGCGGTCGGCGCCTCCCAGAACGGCAGCGCGAGCGGCAGCGCGAGCAGCGTGACCACCAGGTTCTGCCAGGTGACGATCACCGCCGGCGAGTCGTGCTTCGTCAGTGCCTTGTTGATGAGGAACGAGGCCGCGAAGAACGGCGAGGAGGCGAGCATCACCAGGCTCCAGACGCCGGCCTCGCCGCCGCGCAGGTGCGGCCAGACGACGACGGACACACCCGCGAAGCCGACGGCGGCCGCGGCCCAGCGCGCGGCGGTCACCCGCTCGCGCAGCACCAGCGCGGCACCGGCCAGCACGAAGATCGGCGAGGTGAACAGGATCGCGGTCATGTCGGCGAGCGGCACGTGCGGCAGCGCGACGAAGAACAGCGTGAGCGCCGCGGTGTGGATGACGCCGCGCCAGAGCTGGCCCGGCAGGCGGTTCGGGCGGTACGCGGCGAGGCCCGCGCGCATCACCCAGGGCAGCATCACCGCCAGGCCGAACAGGTAGCGCAGGAACTGCGCCTGGAACGGCGACATCTCGGCGGTCATGCGCTTCATCAGCGCGTTCATCGTCACCAGCAGCAGGCCGCCGAGCGCCATCCACATCATGCCGCGCAGCGTCGCCGAGCGGCGCGCGGTCTGGGCGGACGCTGGGCCCGCGGGGGCGACCTCGGGGTGGGCGGACATGCTGCGGCCATGGTACGCCCGGCCCGGCCTCCGTTCGAAGGCGGCGTTCCGGATGCGGCCCCGGCCTGCAGCGGCGGCAGGCGGCCCCGTCCTGCGGCCCTCCAAGCCGCACGCTCGTCACGCGGCTGGCGGACAATCGGACGATGCCCTCGAACGCGCCCCCCGCCGCGCCTGCCGCCATGCCCGCTCCCGCCGCGCCCGCCACGCCTGCCACGCCCGTCAGCGCCGTCGACGCGGTCGCCGCGCTGTGGCGCGACGCGGCCCTGCCCGCGGCCGCGCTCGCCCGGCTCGAGCTCCCGGGCGAGGGCGCGGTGCTGCCCTCCTCGTTCGCGGTGGCGACCGCGGCGCAGGCCAGCCTCGGCGCGGCGACGCTGGCGGCGGCCACGCTCGGCGCGCTGCGCACGCCCGGTGCGGCGCCGGTGCGCGCCTCGGTCGGGCGCCTCGACGCCGCCGCCGAGACCACCTGCCGCTTCTCGATCGACCACCGCGTGCCGCCGCTGTGGGACCCGGTCTCGGGCCTGTACCCCTGCGGCGGCAGCGAGGCCCCCGGCTTCGTGCGGATCCACGCGAACTTCGCCCACCACCGGGACGGCGCGCTGCGCCTGCTCGGCCTGCCGACGGGCGGGGCGACGACCCGGGAGGCGGTGGCGCGGGCGCTGCGCGGCTGGCGCGCGATCGACTTCGAGGACGCGGCCGCGGCCGCCGGCCTGGTGGTGGCGGCCGCCCGGTCCTTCGACGACTGGGACCGCCACCCGCAGGGCCTGGCGGTCGCGGCGCTGCCGACGGTGTCGATCGAGCGGATCGGCGACGCGCCGCCCGGCGCCCTGCCCGCCGCGGGCCCGGCGACGCGGCCGCTGCACGGCCTGCGCGTGCTCGACCTCACGCGGATCCTGGCCGGGCCGGTCGCGGGCCGCACGCTGGCGGCCTGCGGGGCGGACGTGCTGCTGCTCAACGCGCCCTCGCTGCCGAACATCGACGCGGTCGCCGACACCAGCCGCGGCAAGCGCTCGGCGCAGCTCGACCTGCGCACCGAGGCCGGCCGCGACACGATGCGCACGCTGGTGCGCGGCGCCCACGTCGTCCAGCAGGGCTATCGGCCGGGCGCGCTCGAGGCGCTCGGCTTCGGCCCCGAGGCGCTCGCGCGGCTGCGGCCCGGCATCGTCTGCGTGTCGCTGTCGGCCTACGGGCACGCCGGGCCGTGGGCCGGGCGGCGGGGCTTCGACTCGCTGGTGCAGACCGCCACCGGCTTCAACCTGGCCGAGGCGCAGGCCGCCGGCGAGGCCGCGCCGAAGGCGATGCCGGTGCAGATCATCGACTTCGCGTCGGGCTGGCTGATGGCCTTCGGCGCGCTGGCCGCGCTGCACCGCCAGGCCACCGAGGGCGGCAGCTGGCACGTGCGGGTGTCGCTGGCCGGCACCGGCCGCTGGCTGCGCGGCCTGGGCCGCGTGACCGACGGACTGTCGGAGCCGGCGCGGTCCTTCGAGGACCGGATGGTCGAGTCCGACAGCGGCTTCGGGCGGCTGGCCGGGATCCGCTGCGCGCCGCGCTTCGACGGGCAGGCGCCCGGACCGATGCGCCCGTCGATGCCGCCGGGCACGCACGCGCCGGACTGGTCCGGGTTCGACGACCCGGCCGGCGGCGCGTGAGGGACGGCATGCACCGGCGGCTCCCGCGCCCGCTCGCCCG
>JAIYAG010000260.1 GCA_027489195.1 Burkholderiales bacterium
AACACGTGGCCGCTCATCTCGCCGGCCAGCGGCGCACCGGTCTCCTTGAGCTTCGCCTTGATGAGCGAGTGCCCGGTGCGCCACATCAGCGGCACGCCGCCGTGATCGCGCACCCAGCCCGCGAGGTTCCGCGTGCACTTCACGTCGTAGATGATCTGGCCGCCCGGGCGCGCGGCGAGCACGTCCTTGGCGTAGAGCATCAGCTGGCGGTCCGGCCAGATGATCTTGCCGGACTTGGTGACCACGCCGAGCCGGTCGCCGTCGCCGTCGAAGGCCAGGCCGATCTCGGCGTCGGTCTCGGCCAGGCGGCGCGCCAGGTCCTCGAGGTTCTCGGGATGCGCGGGGTCCGGATGGTGGTTCGGGAAGGTGCCGTCGACTTCGGTGAACAGGCCGTCGACCGTGCAGCCCAGCCCCTCGTAGAGCTGGGGCGCGAGCGCGCCGGCCACGCCGTTGCCGCAGTCGATGACGATCTTCATCGGGCGCGCGAGCTTCACGTCGCCGAGGATCTTCGCGAGGTACTCGCCGGTGACGTCGCGCTGCACGACCTTGCCGCGCGGCAGGCCCGCCAGCCGGCCCTCGAAGCCGGGCGCCACGATCGCGTCGTACAGCCCGCGGATCGCGTCGCCGTACAGCGTCGCGCCGCCGAGCATCATCTTCAGGCCGTTGTACTCCGGCGGGTTGTGGCTGCCGGTGACCGCGACGCCCGAGCCGCAGCCGGTCAGCACCGTCGCGAAGTAGACGACCGGCGTGGGCACCATGCCGATGTCGATCACGTCGACGCCGGCCGAGGTGATGCCGTCGGTGAGCGCGGCGATCAGGCGCGGGCCGGACAGCCGGCCGTCGCGGCCCACCACGATCGAGGCGATGCCCGCCTCGCGGGCCCGCAGGCCTAGGGCGGCGCCGATGCCGCGCACCGCGGCGTCGGTCAGCGTGACGGTGGCGGGGTCGCCGTCGACGATCCCGCGGATGTCGTAGGCCTTGAAGATGCTCGAGGAAAGCGGTTGCGCCACGCGAAGGCTCCCGGATTGACTTGCGTCGATTCTACCGGTCGGTGCCCGTCGGCTCCGTGGCATCCCGCACGGTCGGCGCGCCGCGCCGCGCCGCGACCGCCTCCAGCACCGCGATCGAGAGCAGTCCGCAGAGGATCGAGAACCACAGCGTCGACAGGCGCACGCCGACCGCCGCCAGCGCGGCGGTCTCGAGCGCGACCTCGTGGCGGGCGAGCAGCGCGACGATCGCCAGCTCGGTCGAGCCGACGCCGCCCGGCAGCATCGACGCCGCGCCGGCCAGCATGGCGAGCGGGTAGAGGGCGAACGCCTCGAGCGGCGGCAGGTGGATCGCCATGCCGTGCAGCAGCCAGACGAACGAGGCGGCCGTCAGCCCCCAGGCGAGCAGGCCCAGGCCGACGCCGGCCAGGAGGTCGGGGGCGTTGAGCCAGCGCCGGCATCCGAGGAGCGCGTCGTGGAGCCCGCTCGCCTGCCGGGCCGCCCACCGCCAGCCCCGGCCGTGCAGGCCGCGTCCGAGTGCCCCGAGCACGGCCGGGCGTGCGGCGAGCGCGCCGATGCCGCCGACGACGATCAGCACGAAGGTGACCGACATCGCCATCAGCCGGCCGTCACCGATCGCCAGCGACGCGAGGCACAGCACCACCAGGAGGTCGAGCGTGCGCTCCAGGACGAACGCGCCGACCACGACGGGAGCCGGCACGCCGCGCGGCAGGTGGTAGCGGATCCGCACCAGCTCCCCGACCTTGCCGGGCGTGGCGGTGAACGCGAACCCGGCCAGGTAGGCCAGCAGCCCGCCGGCGAACCCGGTGGAATGACCCGCCCGCGCCAGCAGGCGGCGCCAGCGCAGGTAGCGCGCCAGGTAGCCGAGCGCCGACATCGCGGCCATCGCCGGCAGCAGCGGGAGCAGCGCGCCGACACGCGAGAACACCGGATTGCGCGCGTCGATCCAGACCAGCACGCCGACGTAGCACGAGGTGAGCAGCAGGAAACCGGCGATGGCGCCGCGCAGCCTCATGGCAGGGGTCGCCCGGGCATGTCAGGGCTTGCGCGCAACGATGAAGAACTGCTTGCCCAGCAGCCGCCAGGCGAGCGGTACCTTGAGATAGGCCCGGACCAGCATCGGATGCGTCGGCAGCGCGCCCTGCGTGGTGTACGGCAGGAACCGGTCGATGGTCTGTTCGACGCGAAAGCCCCGCATCTGCAGCGCCTCGCCGAGCGACAGGTGCGTCAGGCCGAGATGATGGTCATAGAAGTCCCAGTACTCGCCCGGCAGGTACCGCAGGTTCGGCCCGAGGATCAGGTAGCGGCCTCCCGGCCTGAGCGCCTTCATCACCTGGTCCAGGAAGATGTCGAGCGTCTGCTTGTCGGGCAGGTGCTCGAGGAAGTTCGAGGTGAAGACCACGTCGGCCTGCCCGTCGACGATCGCTCCGATACGGGTCGCCTCGCACAGGTGGAACTCGGTCGACGGCTCGAGGAAGGCGCGCGCGTCGGGGTTCAGGTCGACCGCGATCTTGCGGGCGGCGCGGATGTTGTTCAGGAACTCGCCATAGCCGCAGGCGATGTCGACCACGGTGTCGGTCGGCTGCACGTAGCGCTGCAGGAAGTCGGAGCAGATCACACGCCAGATCGCCCGCTTGCGCGGCAGCAGGTCCGCCTCGAATCGGATCCGGTAGAGATCGGCGAGCTCCTTACCTTCCATCGCGGGCACCCTTGAACGTGAAGAACTTGTAGATCAGGAAGGAGGCGAACATCGGAATGGCGAGGGCCAGCGCGTGCGCGATCGATTCGGTGAACCGCTGCACGCCGTACCGTCGCAGCACCTGCTCGAAGGCGACGGCCGCTCCGAAGACCACGGGCAGGAAGGCCAGGTTCACCGCGACGAAATGGAGTGCCTGCTGCACGACGGGCTTCTCGCCACCGGGAAACACGAACAGCAGGTTCAGCGTGAATGCCATCGCCATCCCCACGGCGTAGGCCACCAGCAGCGAGGCGTCGAACGACAGCCACTGACCGGCCGCGATCCTCGCGAGCCAGTTCGCGGCCGCCGCACCGAGCCCGACGCCGACGAAGCCGAGGAACTGCCGCGACAGGAAATGCCGAATCATCGGGCTGCCTGAACCGCCATCGCGCGCCCGAAGCCGATGCTCTCCGAGATGCCCCGGTCCTCGGGGTAGTAGTACGAGGTGTCGGCCACCCACAGGCCACGCACCGGCAGCGCCACTGGGGGCAGCCGCTCGAGGTGGCCGGGCCCGCACACCGGCTGTGCGTGGCGGTAGCGGCTCGCGCGCAGCTCGATGAAGTCGGTGTCGGTCAGCGACGGATTGATGCGCTTCAGATAGCGCTGCACGCGCTCGAGGAACGCCTGATCGGGCTCGGCATACTTGGGATGGTCGCCCGGCATGTAGAACGGCACGTAGACCACGTGCGCGTCGAGCGGCCGCAGGTTCGTGTACTCGACGAGCCCCGGGATGTCCATGTCCGGGTCGTTGACGTTGAGCCAGAAGTTCTCGGTGACCTTGCGGCGCAGCTTGGCGATCACGCAGACCACCGCAACGTTGGCGACCGCGCGGTACTGCGCGAGGATCGCTTCGGGCAGGTCGGGCAGCAGGCGCGACACGAAGGGCAGCGGGACGGTGCTTACCACCTTGTCGAAGGACTCGAAGGCCCCCTTGACCTCGACACCGCGCACCGCGCCCTCGGCGAGCACCACCTTCGACACCGGCGAGGACAGGCGGAACTCGCCGCCGTGCCGTTCGATGTCGGTGCGCAGCGCCTGCAGCAGCGTGTCGGAGCCGCCTTCGAGGTAGCCCAGCTTCTCGCGGAACAGGTCGTAGCGCGAGCGCCCGATGCGCCGGATTCGGCTCCAGATCCAGGCCGCCGACAGGCCCTGCGAGTGCTCGTAGAACTTGTACTCGAAGAGGCGCCGCCAGAGCACGTCCCACGCCTCCGCACCCACCCAGCGCCGGATCCAGGCGCTCGCCTCGACGCCGTCGAGCGGCTTCCAGTCGGTGCGCTTCGTGCACAGGAAGGCGTGGAGTCCGTAGCGGAGCTTCGCGACGAAGGACAGCCCGCGGAACTTCAGCAGCGCCATCGGATTGCCCCAGGGCTGCAGCTCGCCCCGGTACCAGTACCCCATCTTCGTCTCGACCCAGCGCATGCGCGCGCCGAGTCCGAGCTCGTCGAGCACCTGCAGGAACGCGGTGTCGGAGATGCAATGGAAGTGGTAGTAGCGCTCGATCGTCAGGCCCGAGAAATCGAAGGCCGCCGTCATGCCGCCGATGCGGTCGTCGGCCTCGAACACCACCGGGCGGTGGCCGTCGCGGGCAAGCTGGTAGGCGACCGCCAGGCCCATCGGGCCCGCGCCGAGCACGGCGATGCGCTGCGGGTTCGTCTGCGGCGGCGTCTGCGGGGCCATCAGAACGCCAGCGCGACCGGGCCGTAGGTCGGGTCGTTGAAGGTCTCGTGGACGGCCTCGGCGAACGGCGTGCGGCGCACGCCGAACAGGCCGGGCCAGTCGATGATCTCGAACTCGTCGCGCGCGGTGAGCGCCGCGAGCTGCTGGGTGGTGAACGGCGGGTTGCGGTCGAACAGCGCCCAGGTCGCGAGCAGCGCGTGGAACAGCGGGTACGGGATCCGCACGATGGCGGCGCGCGCCCGCGTCGCACGCTTGATCTCGCGGATGATGTCGATGTAGTCGACCTTCTCGTGGCCCGAGATCCTGAAGATGCCGTCGGGCACGCGCCGCTCGAGGCAGCTGATGATCACGTTGCAGAAGTCGCCCACGTACAGCGGCTGGCGCATGTAGCGGCCGTGGCCGGGGATGGGGAACACCGGCACGCGCGCCATGAAGCGCGACAGCCAGCCGAGGTGCTTGCGGTCGAACCAGCCGAACATCAGCGTCGGGCGCAGCACCGGGCAGCGGATGCCGCTCTCGAGCACCATGGTCTCCTGCTGCTTCTTGCTGTTCGTGTAGAAGTCGTCGGCCGCCGAGTCGACCACCGACGAGCTGATGTGCACCAGG
>JAIYAG010000239.1 GCA_027489195.1 Burkholderiales bacterium
ACCGCGTCGATCGCGTGGATCACGCCGTTGGTGGCGGCCACGGCGGCCATCACCACGTTCGCGCGGTTGACCATCACCTTGCCGCCCTCGGCCTTGAGCGCGACGCTCTGGCCGTTGACGGTCTTCGCCTCGCCGGTCTTGACGTCCTTGGCCATCACCTTGCCCGCGACGACGGGGTAGGTCAGGATCGCGCGCAGCTTGGCCGGATCCTTCAGCAGACCGTCGACCGTGCCCGCGGGCAGCTTGGCGAACGCGGCGTCGGTGGGGGCGAAGACGGTGAACGGGCCCGGGCCCTTGAGGGTGGCGACGAGGCCGGCGGCCTTGAGCGCGGCGACCAGCGTGGTGAACTGGCCGGCGCCGACGGCGGTGTCGACGATGTCCTGGGCGGCATAGGCGGCCTGGCCGGCGACCAGCGTGAGGGCGGCGGCGGCGAACTTGATGGAGGTGAAGGGCTTGATCATGGAAACTCCGGTGGTTTGAACTTATCGGTCAGGATGTGACCGATTGGTTCGTGGTCGGTCCGGGCGCCGGGTTCCTGACAGGGGGGCGGCGGTCGACCGGCTAAACTCGGGGTTTGGATGGAGCGACCGATGGCCGAGGCGTCCCCGATCGTCGGGGTGGTGATGGGCAGCAGCAGCGACTGGGACGTGATGCAGCACGCGGTCGCGGTGCTGCGCGAGTTCGGCGTGCCGCACGAGGCACGCGTGGTGTCCGCGCACCGCATGCCCGACGACATGTTCGCGTACGCCGAGGGCGCGTCCGAGCGCGGACTGCGCGCCATCGTGGCCGGCGCGGGCGGGGCGGCCCACCTGCCCGGCATGCTCGCGGCCAAGACGATCGTGCCGGTCTACGGCGTGCCGGTGCCTTCCAAGTACCTGCGCGGCGAGGACTCGCTCGCCTCGATCGTGCAGATGCCGCGCGGCGTGCCGGTGGCGACCTTCGCGATCGGCGAGGCCGGTGCGGCCAATGCCGCGCTGCATGCGATCGCTGCGCTCGCGACCACCGACGCGGCGCTCGCCGCGAAGCTGCTGGCGTTCCGCGCCCGCCAGACCGAGGCGGCGCGCGCGATGACGCTGCCGCAGGGCTGAGCCGCATGTTCCGACCCGTGCCGCCGTTGCCCCCGGGCACCTGGCTCGGCCTGCTCGGCGGTGGCCAGCTCGGCCGCATGTTCTGCTTCGCCGCGCAGAGCCTGGGCTACAAGGTCTGCGTCCTCGACCCGGGCGCCGACAGCCCGGCCGGCAGCGTCGCCGACCGCCACCTGCGGGCCGACTACCTCGACGCCGCGGCCCTCGACGAGCTCGCCCGGACCTGCGGCGCGGCCACCACCGAGTTCGAGAACGTACCCGCCCAGGCGCTCGAGCGGCTGGCCCGCGACATCGTGGTCGCGCCGCGCGCCTCGGCGGTCGCCATCGCGCAGGACCGCATCGCCGAGAAGGCCTTCGTCGTGCAGGCCGGCATCGAGGTCGCGCCGTACCGGGCGGTGCTGGGCGAGGCCGAGCTGCGCGACGCCGATGCCACGCTGTTCCCCGCGATCCTGAAGGCCGCGCGGCTCGGCTACGACGGCAAGGGCCAGGCACGCGTCGCCGACCGTGCCGCGGCGCTCGAGGCGTTCCGCGCGATGGGCGGCGTGCCCTGCGTGCTCGAGCAGCGGCTGCCGCTGGCGCTCGAGGTGTCGGTGCTGGTGGCACGCGGCTTCGACGGCGAGGCGCGCGCCTGGCCGGTCGCCGAGAACGAGCACCGCGGCGGCATCCTCGCGCTGTCGACGGTGCCGGCGCGCATCGATGCCGCGCTGGCCGCGCGCGCGACCGGAGCGGCGCTCGCGATCGCCGCGGCGCTCGACTACGTCGGTGTGCTCTGCGTCGAGTTCTTCGTGCTCGACGACGGTCGGCTGGTGGTCAACGAGCTCGCGCCGCGCCCGCACAATTCGGGGCACTGGACGATCGATGCCTGCGTCACCAGCCAGTTCGAGCAGCAGGCGCGCGTGCTCGCCGGACTGCCGCTGGGCGGCGTGCGCCAGCACTCGCCCGCGGTGATGGTGAACCTGCTGGGCGACGTCTGGTTCCGCGGCACGGACCGCGCGAGCGAGCCCGACTGGGCGACGGTGCTCGGTCGTCCGCAGGCCAAGCTGCATCTGTACGGCAAGGCCGAGGCGCGGCCCGGCCGCAAGATGGGCCACGTCACCGTGGTCGGCGAGACCGCGGACGAGGCCGTCGCCGTCGCGGCCGCGATCGAGCGGGACCTGGGCATCGCGCGGTGAGCGCCGCAGGGCCCGCCGGCGTCGTCGAGCCGGCGACCGAGGCGGCGATCGACCGGGCCGCGCGCGTGCTGCTCGCCGGCGGCCTGGTGGCGCTGCCGACCGAGACCGTCTACGGACTGGGTGCCGACGCGGCGCAGCACGATGCGGTCGAGCGCATCTACCGCACCAAGGGCCGCCCGCCCGGGCATCCGCTGATCGTCCACGTGCCGGACCTCGTGCAGGCCCGGCGCTGGGCGGCGGTCGACCTGCGGGCCGAGCGGCTGGTCGCGGCGTTCTGGCCCGGCCCGCTGACGCTGGTGCTGCCGCGTGCCGCGGGCGCCCCGGCCTGGGCCTGCGGCGGGCAGGCGAGCATCGGGCTGCGCTGCCCCTCGCATCCGGTCGCGCGCGCGCTGCTCGAGCGCTTCGTCGCGCTCGGTGGCAGCGGCGTGGCCGCGCCGTCGGCGAACCGCTTCGGACGGGTGAGCCCCACCCGTGCCGAGCATGTGATCGACGATCTCGGCGCCGATGCGCCGCTGGTGCTCGACGGCGGTGCGGCCGAGGTCGGCGTGGAGTCGACGATCGTCGACCTGACCCGCGGGCGGGCGGTGCTGCTGCGGCCGGGCCGCATCGGCCGCGATGCGATCGAGGCGGTGCTGGGCGAGCCGGTCGCCGATCGGGACGCCGACGCGCCGCGCGCCTCGGGCACGCTGGCCGCGCACTACCAGCCGGCCACCCCGGTGGAACTGCACGCCGCCGACGCGATCGAGGCGCGCGCGGCGGCGCTCGGGCCGGCGCAGGTCGCGGTCTGGTCGGCGGTGCGGCCCAGGGTTGCGGTCGGCCACTGGGAGCCGGCCGCGGCAGAGGCCGCCGGCCGCGAGGCCGCGCTGTACGAGGTGCTGCGCCGCCTCGACCGGCTCGGGCTGCAGCGCATCCTCGTCGAGACGCCGCCGCCGGGGGCGGACTGGGACGCGCTGCGCGACCGGCTCGGGCGCGCCGCGCACACGGGCTGAACCGCCGCACCCGGCCCGCGCGGCCTCCGACGCCGCGGCGGTCCCGCCTCCGACCCGGCCGGACAGCCAAGTCGGCCCGCCCGCGGCACACTCGTGCGATGAACCCAGATCACCGCCTCGTCCCCGCATCCGACACCGCCATTCGCCCGAGACGCGCCCGTGCGTCCTGGCCGGCCACCGTCGCCGTCGCCTGCCTCGCGGTCCTCGTCGCCGCCTGCGGCCGCGACGACGAGCCCGCGGCGGCGCCCGTCGCGAGCGCCCCCCCGCCGACCGCGGTCGGCGGCGTGACCCAGGTCGCCCCGCCGCAGCCCGGCTGGCTGATCGACACCTCGGTGGTCACGACCTTGCCGAAGGCGACGCTCGAAGCCGCCGCCGCCGCGCAGGGATGGACCGCGTTCCTCGGGCCCGCGCGCTGCGACGTGACCCTGCACGCGATCTTCCATCCGACCACCGGTCCCAAGGGCGAGCCGACCGATGCATCCGGCGCGGTGATGGTGCCGAGCGGCGCGGGCTGCCCGGGTCCGTATCCGCTGCTGTCGTACTCGCGCGGCACCGACCTCGACCGCAGCCGCTCGATGACGACGCCTGACGACCGCGAGACGCAGGCGGTGGCCGCGTTCTTCGCCGCCCGCGGCTGGGTGGTGGTGGCCTCCGACTACCTCGGCTACGCACGGTCCACCTTCCCCTACCACCCCTACCTGCATGCCGAGTCCGAGGCGCGCAGCGGCATCGACGCGCTGCGCGCCGCGCGCACGCTGCTGTTGCGGCTCGGCGTGGCCGAATCCGGCCGGCTGGCGGTCGTCGGCTACTCGCAGGGCGGGCATGCGGCGCTGGCGATCGAGCGCGCGATCGAGCGCGACCGGCCCGAGGGCGTGTATGCGCCGGTGGCGACCGGCGCGATGTCCGGCCCTTACGACCTCGCGGAGACGCTCACTGAAGGCGCGCAGCTCCTGCCGCTGCTGACGGTGCCGGTGGGCAGCTCGGGCACCGCGCGCAGCGCGCTGCTGCGGCTGGGCGACGTGCTCGGCACCAGCGCCGCCGAGCTGCTGCAGGGCGGCTCGCAGCTGGGCACCGTGCTGCGGGCGAACTCGGTGATCGGCTGGCGGCCGGCCGCGCCGGTGCTGCTGTGCGGCGGCGCGCGCGACCCGACCGTGCCGTTCGCGAACACCACGCGCGCGGCGGCCGACTTCAGCGCGCGCGGCGCGACGGTGACGGTGCTCGACGTCGAGCAGGACGCGGTGCTGCGGGTCGGCCTGCCGCCGGCAGGCGCGCCCCTGGAGCAGCTCGGCAGCTACCACCAGGGGCTGGTGCCGCCGCGCTGCTTCGCGGCCACCCGCGACCGCCTGCTCGAACCGCTGCGCTGAGCCTCAGACCCCGAGCAGGCGGCCGAGCCGCTCGGGGTCGTCGCGCAGCGCCGCCGACGGTCCCTCGAGCGCGACCTCGCCCTTGACCAGCACCACGGCGCGGTCGGTGGCACGCAGCACCGAGCGGAAGTTCTTGTCGACGACGACGGTCGCGATCCCGGACGCCCGGATGTCGCCGACGATCCGCCAGATCTCGGCGACGATCAGCGGCGCGAGGCCCTCGGTCGCCTCGTCGAGGAAGAGGGCGTCCGGGTTGGTCATCAGCGCGCGGCCGATCGACAGCATCTGCTGCTCGCCGCCGGAGAGCTGCGTGCCGCCGTGGCCGCGGCGCTCGGCCAGGCGCGGGAAGGTCTCGAGCACCCGCTCGAGCGTCCAGTCGCGCTGCCCGCGCACGCCGGCGCGCGCGGCCATCACCAGGTTCTCGATCACCGACAGCGTCGGGAAGATGCCGCGCCCCTCGGGCACGTAGCCGATGCCCGCGCGTGCGATCCGGTAGGGCGGGGCGCCGCGCATCGGGCGGCCCGCGATCGCGATCTCGCCGGCCCGCACCGGCACCAGGCCGAGCAGCGACTTGATGAGCGTCGTCTTGCCCATGCCGTTGCGCCCCATCAGCCCGACCGACTCGCCGCGCGCGAGGCGGAAGTCGACGCCGCGCAGGATGTGGCTGGCGCCGTAGAAGGTGTCGAGGCCGCGGGCCTCGATCAGCGGTTCAGCCATGACCGTGCTCCGAACCCAGATAGGCGAGCTGAACCTCGGGGTTCGCCCGGATGACCTCGGGCGGACCCGAGGCGAGCACGCGTCCCTCGACCAGGACGGTGAGCCGGTCGGCGAGCGCGAACACCGCGTCGAGGTC
>JAIYAG010000529.1 GCA_027489195.1 Burkholderiales bacterium
TCGACGAGGGCTATGCCCGCGTCGCGATCACCGTGATGCGATCGATGACCGATCGTGTCCAGCAGCAGAATCCGGCGATGCTCGGCGACTACGTCGCCGATCCGCTGCGGCTCGAGGTCGCCGCGGGGGCGGTGCAGCGCGTGGCGGACCGCGAGGTCAGGCTGGCGATGGTGCTGTCCAATCCCAACGTCGTGCTGGTCGAGGACCTGCTGAGCGTCCAGGAATGTGAACAGCTGATCCGAATGGCCCAGGGCAAGCTGCGCCGCTCGGAGGTGGTCGATCCGAGCTCCGGGCGCCTGGAGATCAGCGGCGTGCGTCGCAGCGAGGGCGCACATTTCGCCTATGGCGAGAACGCCGTGGTGGCGCGCCTCGAGGCCCGCATCGCCGCGCTCACGCGGATCCCGATCCCGCACGGCGAGCCCCTGCAGCTGCTGCGCTACCCGGTGGGCGGCGAGTACGAGCCGCACCATGACTATTTCGATCCGGCGTTCCCCGGCACGGCGTCGCTGCTGAAGCAGGGCGGACAGCGCGTCGCCACGGTGATCGTCTACCTGCACGAGCCGGAGGAGGGGGGCGGGACCTGGTTCCCCGAACTCGAACTGTCGATGCGGCCGCGGCGGGGCAGCGCGATCTACTTCGAATACCACAACGCGCGCGACCAGCTCGATGCCCGCTGCCTGCATGCAGGCATGCCGGTGCTGCGCGGTCACAAGTGGATCGCGACCAAGTGGCTGCGGCAGTCGCCGTACGCGAACGCATGAGCCGGGCAACGGGCGCCGAGCGCGCCGTGCACCGACGCGCGACGGCGGTTGTGTCCGCCGCCGTGCGACGGTAGGCTCTCGCGATGGAAGAACCGAAGCGCCGCCGCTTCCGGCCGTTCCGCGCCTCGCGCGCGCCGCGCCCCCCCGTCTCCGCCGCAGAGGTCGCCGCAACCCCGGCGCGGCCCCGTTCCCGCGGCATCTACATCCTGCCCAACGCGTTCACCACCGCGAACCTGTTCGCCGGCTTCTACGCGATCGTGCAGGCGATGAACGGGCGCTTCGAGGCGGCTGCGGTCGCGATCTTCGTGGCGATGGTGCTCGACAGCCTCGACGGGCGCGTCGCGCGGCTGACGAACACCCAGAGCGCCTTCGGCGAGCAGTACGACTCCATGTCCGACATGGTGTCCTTCGGGGCCGCCCCGGCGCTGATCGTCTACGAGTGGTCGCTGCGCGGCATGGGCAAGCTCGGCTGGCTGGCGGCCTTCGTCTACTGCGCCGGCGCGGCGCTGCGGCTGGCGAGGTTCAACGCGAACATCGGCGTGGTGGACAAGCGCTACTTCCAGGGTCTGCCGAGTCCGGCAGCGGCGGCACTCGTCGCCGGCCTCGTCTGGATCGCGACCGACCTGCGCGAGACACGCTGGATCGATGCCACCGGCACCGACCTGCGCTGGCTCGCCTGGGCGATCACGCTCTATGCGGGCGTGACCATGGTCTCGAACGCCCCCTTCTACAGCTTCAAGGACCTGAACCTGAAGAAGAGCGTGCCGTACATGGCCGTGCCCCTGATCGTGCTGGCGTTCGTGCTGGTGTCCTCGGATCCGCCGATCGTCCTGTTCTCGCTCTTCCTGGTCTACGCGGTGTCGGGCTACGTGGTGTGGTTCTGGCGCTGGCGTGCCGGCCGGGGCACCACGCCGCCCACCGCCCCGCCGAATTGACCCCTGAGGGCGCCGGGCGCTAGAATCTAGGGTTTTTCCCGGCGACGAACCCCCTCTGATATGACCGCACCCATGGCGGCCCCGCGCGCCCGACGCGCCGCGCTCGTGCTCGGCAACTGGAAGATGAACGGCGACGCCGCCGCGGCCGAAGCGCTGCTGGCCGGCGTGCGGGAGGGTGCCCGCGATCTGCCCGGCGTCGCCGGCGTGTGCCCGCCGTACCCCTACCTGGCGCTCGCGGCCGCGCGGCTCGCGGATTCGGGGGTCGCATGGGGGGCGCAGGACGTGTCGGCCTTCGAGGACGGCGCCTACACCGGCGAGGTCTCGGCGCGCATGCTCGTCGACCTGGGCTGCACCTGGACCCTGGTCGGGCACTCCGAGCGGCGCACGCTGTTCGGTGACACCGACGCCGAGGTGGTGCGCAAGACCACCCGTGCGCTGGCGGCCGGGCTGGTGCCGGTGGTATGTGTCGGCGAGACGCTCGCCGAGCGCGAGGCCGGGGCGACCGAGGCCGTGCTGGCCCGCCAGATCGATGCAGTGTGTCCGGTGCTGCGCGATGCGGGCGAGGGCTGCGTGCTTGCCTACGAGCCTGTGTGGGCGATCGGTACGGGCCTGACCGCATCGCCCGCCCAGGCGCAATCCGCGCATGCCTTCATCAGGGCGCGGCTGGCGAGCGGTGGTGTCGTCGCGGCGCCCGGGTTGCGGCTGCTCTACGGCGGCTCGGTCAAGCCGTCGAATGCGGTGGAACTGTTCGGCCAGCCGGATGTCGATGGCGGGCTGATCGGCGGTGCATCGCTGGTAGCGGCCGATTTCCTCTCGATCTGCCGCGCCGCGGCGGGTCGCTCCTGAACTAGACGACCGGGACGGCGCGGCATCCTGCCGGCGCCTCCCTCACGATGGGGTTCTTCGGATGGCAATCCTCTCAACGCTCGCGATGGTGGTCCAGGTGCTGAGCGCGATCGGCGTGATCGTGCTGGTCCTCCTGCAGCACGGCAAGGGCGCCGACATGGGTGCGGCGTTCGGCTCCGGCTCGTCCGGCAGCCTGTTCGGCGCGACCGGCTCGGCGAACTTCCTGAGCCGCCTGACGGCGGTGCTGGCCACGGTGTTCTTCGTGTGCACGCTGGCGCTGGCCTTCATCGCCAACTCGCGGACCGAGAGCCGTACGCCGGCCAGCGTGATGGATGCCGTCGCTCCGCCTGCGACCGCGCCGGCGACGCCGGCCGGCGAGGTGCCTGCCGCGGCGCCTGCGCCCGCGCCGGGCAATGACGCGCCGCAAAAAAGTGGTGCTCCGGGCGACATCCCGAAATAAAAAACGCGGTAGAATCAGTGGCTGAGCCGACGTGGTGAAATTGGTAGACACGCTATCTTGAGGGGGTAGTGGCGAAAGCTGTGCGAGTTCGAGTCTCGCCGTCGGCACCAAATCCAGGGCCCGCCCACGAGTGTCGGGAGCGGGCCCCCATCAGGGAATCCTCGTGAACATAGAGAGTTACCTGCCCGTCCTGCTCTTCATCCTGGTGGGCGCGGGTGTCGGTCTCGCACCGATGGTCCTGGGCAAGCTCCTCGGTCCCTCCCGTCCGGACCCGGAAAAACTCTCCCCCTACGAATGCGGCTTCGAGGCCTTCGAAGACGCGCGCATGAAGTTCGACGTTCGCTACTACCTCGTGGCGATCCTGTTCATCCTCTTCGATCTGGAAATCGCCTTCCTGTTCCCATGGGCCGTGTCGCTCGATGCGATCGGCTTCTTCGGGTTCATGTCGATGATGGTGTTCCTGACGATTCTCGTGGTGGGTTTCGTCTACGAGTGGAAGAA
>JAIYAG010000276.1 GCA_027489195.1 Burkholderiales bacterium
CCGATGTCGGGCTGATCGCCTGGATCGCCGACGACGACCAGGTCGCCAAGACCAACGGCGGCGCGACCCGCAGCCGTGCCGGCATCATCGAAGCGGTAGACGCCACCGGCGTCTGGGTCCGCCTCGACGAAGCCATTACCCGCGCCTCGTAAGGAGCCCTGACATGATCGTTTCTTCCCCTGTGCTGGACGCGTTGCGCGTCGGCTTCAAGACCGAGTTCCAGCGCGGGCTGGGCATGGCCCCCATGATGAAGGACCGCGTCGCCATGATGGTGCGGTCGACCACGTTCGAATCGCGCTATGGCTGGCTGAAGAAGCTGTCGGGCATGCGGGAATGGATTGGTCCGCGCGTCGTCGACAACTTGGCTGAAAGCCAATACTCGATCGCCAACCGGCATTTCGAAAAAACGATCGGCGTCGACCGCAACGACATCGAAGACGACAACCTCGGCCAGTATGCGACGATGTTTGCCGAAATGGGCGAGTTGACCGGCGCTTTGCCCGAGCAGCTGGTCTGGGACCTGCTGAAGGCGGGCTTCTCGACCAACTGTTTCGACGGCCAGTTCTTCTTCGACACCGACCATCCGATCATCGACGCCAATGGCGCCGAGACGACCTATGCCAACACGGATGGCGGGGCAGGCACGGGCTGGTACCTGCTGTGCACCAACCGCACCGTCAAGCCGATCATCTACCAGGAGCGCAAGGCCCCCGAGTTCGTCTCGAAGGACAAGCCGACGGACGACAACGTGTTCAACGAGCGGATGTTCTACTACGGCACCGACATGCGCTGCAACGTGGGCTACGGCTTCCCGCAGATGGCCTGGGGCTCGAGACAGACCCTGAACGCGGCGAACTATGCCATCGGCCGTGCGGCGATCCAGAACATGAAGGGCGATGGCGGGCGGCCGTTGGGTCTCGTGCCGAACCTCTTGGTCGTGCCGCCGTCCCTGGAGAGCGCCGGGCGCCAAATCCTGAACTCCGAATACGGCACGGGCGGCATCACCAACGAATGGAAAGGCACGGCGGAACTGCTGGTCGTGCCGTGGCTCGCCTGATCCGCTGCCGGTTGAACCAGAGGGGGCGGCCAACCCGCCCCCTTCGTTGAACCGACAGGAGACCTTCCATGGCCCGTAAACAGATCCAGAACCCCGAAGGCACCGAAGCCCCCCAGGATGTGCCTTCGGGTGTGGCTGACCCCGCGCAGACGGATGGCGGCCTGCCGCAGCCCCTGGAGGGGAGCCAGGGTGCTGCGGTCCTGAGCGGAGGTGCCGAGGTGCATCTCGTCGCTGATGCGCTTGGGCTGCCCCGAGACGAAGGACCCAGTCTGACGGTGAAGGGCCCCGCGAAGGGCCGCTGGCGCGCCGGCCGGCACTTTGGCCCGGAAGTGGTCACGATCCCCGCGCGCGATCTGAGCGAGTCGCAGATCGAAGCGCTGCTGGGTGATCCCGAGCTGGTGGTCATCGTCGGCTGACATCCCGAGCGAAAGGATCAATCGCGAACCTTTGGGCAAACGGGATGTAGGCCAAAGCCATCCTGCCAACGGACGATCCGAGTAGGCGAGCCCGGCGCGGCCCGGGATGAACGGGGGAAGATGCCCGTGACAGGCCGGAGAGACGGCCACCCGAAACACCAGGAGCGATGCGATGACGACGACTGTGCTTGTAGAAGCGAACCACGGCTGGCCGGTGCGGGTCACGCCCCTGACGGCCGACGGCTGGGCGGTGGGTCCCGTGGTCATCGTGGAGCCTGCCTTCGCCCAGACCTTCCACGTTCATTCCGGCCAGGACCTCCTCGTTCACGAAATCCAGCCGCACGAGGCCCCGGTTTCCTGCGACGAGCCGATCCTGAAGTTCTTCACCTGGAAGCACCTGCCGGACCATCTGCAGTCGATCGCGCGGCCCTTCGCGATGCTTGCCGACCGGGTGGTCAAGACCACGCTGCGCAGCCCCGAGCGGACCGCCTGTCTGCGCAAGCTCCTGGAGGCGAAGGACTGCGCCGTCCGCGCCGCCGTGGCCGACTGACATGCCCTACTGCACCCAGGCGCAGCTGGAGGATCGGTTCGGGCTCGGGCGGCTGGTCGCCCTGACCGACCGCAACGCCATCCCCCTCGGGGTCATCGACCAGGATGTCCTGGCCCGCGCGCTGGCCGACACCGATGCCGTGATCGACGGCTACCTTGCGGGGCGCTACGCCCTGCCGCTTGCATCGACGCCCGCCCTTGTGGCGGACATTGCCCAGTCTATTGCGCTATGGAAGCTGCATGCGACCGAGCCCGAGGCGAAGGTGAAGGCCGACTATGAGGCGGCCATGCGCACTCTTCGCGAGATCGCCCAAGGCGTGGTGCAGCTGAGCGTGGCCGGAATCGAGCCGGCCGCCTCGGGCGACAGCGGCGTACAGATCACGGACCGCGACCGCGAGTTCACCGCCGACAACATGCGGGGCTTCATCTGATGATCCCGTTGCAGCCCGTGGCCGATCGCCTGAAGACCCTTCTGATGCCTGCCACCCTGCGCGATGTGCGCCTTGCGCTCGATCTCGCGCGGCTGATGGCCGCCGGGGAGCTGAAGGGCTTGGGCACCGTCGCCTTCGTCATTCCCCGTGGCGGCCGGGGGCGCGCGCCGGATGTCGCCGCCGGCGTCTTCAGCCAGATGACCGAAGAGGTGATCAGCGTGGTGCTGTCCTTCGCCGCCATCGACAACCCGACGGGCGACAAGGCGCAGGCGGCGGTCGAGGCGACGATCGACGCCGTGATCCGTGCGATCGCCGGGTGGACGCCGTCCGACACCGTGGGCGTGTTCGCCTATCAGGGCCACCAGCTCGTCGCCCTGCAGCCGGGGCTTCTGGCCTATGGCGTCGAGTTTTCCATTTCGGACCAGCTGAGGATTTTCGCATGACCCGCAAGCCCACGCCGGCGCAACCCGACACGGCCGAGGCCCCGCCGCCCGGAATGCCACTCCACCCGCTGCCCACCGAAGGCGGCTGCTTTGTCATCATCGAGGGCGCAGTGCGGGTCGATCCCGCCCATGCTCCGACACCCACCCCTGAACCGGAGGTCTGATCATGCTGTGGCGACCGAAACTGATGCTGTTCAAGCCCGAGGTGACCTACGGCGTCGATCCGGCTCCCACCGGGGCGGCCAACGCCATTGTGATCAAGAACGCCAAGATCATGCCGTTCGAAGGCCAGGACATGGATCGCGCCCTGGAAAACCCGTGGTTTGGTCAGTCCGGCACGATCCCGCTCGATGCGCACGTGAAGATGACCTTCGAGACCGAGCTGGTAGGGTCCGGCACTGCCGGCACCCCTCCCGGTTGGGGGCCGCTGGCGCGAGCCTGCGGCATGGCGCAGACCATCGTCGCGGCCACGTCCGTGACCTACAGCCCAGTCGACACGGGGCAAGAGTCTGCCACGATGTACTTCAACGTCGATGGCATGCTGTTCACCGTCAAGGGCGCGCGGGGTACCTGCAAGGTGGCGGTGAACGCCCAGGGCATCCCGGTGATGCAGTGGGAATTCACGGGCCTGTACGAGGCCCCGACAACTGCCGCACTTGCCGTGCCGACCTACGGCGGCTTTCCGGATCCGCAAGGGGTCACGCGCGTCAACACCCCGACCTTCACGGTGAACGGGGTCGCTCTGCCGATGAAGGCATTCAGCTTCGATGTCGGCAATACGATCGAGAACCGGTTCCTGATCAACCTGCACGAGGTGACGATCACGGATCGGATGGAAACCTGCGAGTTCACCATCCAGACCCCGGCGCTTGCAACCTTCAACCCCTGGGCGCTGGCCGAAGCCCGCACTCCGGTGGCACTTGCCCTCTTGCACGGAACCGTTGCGGGACGCCGCGTGGCGCTGAACGTCCCTGCCTTGCAGATCCAGCGCCCGGCGAACTTCGACCAGGACCAAGGCGTGGTGCAGCAGACGATCAACGCGATCCCGCTACGCCAATCGGCCACCCCCGCCTTCACCATCGTCTGCACCTGACCTAAGCCCGAGGAGTCGCCATGGCCTACTGCATCGTCAAGAACCGCACGTTCACCACAACCGCTTCCTTGATGGTCCCATCCGATGACGGGCCGATTGCCCAGACGATGACTGTCCAGTTCAAGGTGCTGACAGGGGCCGAGAGCATGCAGGCCGAGGAGTTCCTGAGAGCTTCGATCCTGCATCTGGGCGACATCGTCGACGACGACGGCGCACCCGTTGCCTTCACGCCAGCCCTCCTCGATCAGATCCTGCTCGAGCCCTGGGCGCGCGTCGGGTTGATCCGGGCCTACTGGCAGGAGATGGCCGGGGGTGCCCACGCAAAAAACTGATTTGGGCGGGGGAAGCCTGGGCAGATGGCCGCCTGTTTTCCGGCACCAACCAACTGGCCGAGGACTGCGCCTTCTTCGGAGTCGACCCCGCCCTCTTCGCCGATGACGACGAGCCCGAGGGCGTCTGGCCCGAAAACGCTCCCGCCCTCGATGCCTTCCTCGCCGTGGCCACGCAATGGCGCGTGGTGGCCACGGCGGCAGGCCCGCTCCTCTTCAGCGGGCTCGACTACACCGCGGCGCGGGCGGGGCTTGAACTCGCCGGCATCGCCGTCTCGCCCGCGACCTGGGCGGACGTGCAGCTGATCGAAGCGGGCGCCATGGGTGCCCTGAACCGGAGACGATAGTGACCATAAGAGCGTCCATCTTTGTCGGCATGGAAGCGGGCCAGGCGAAAGCCGAGCTGCGGGCGCTGCAAAGCGAGGTCGCCAAGACCGGATCGGGTGCCAAGGCCCTCGACACCGCGGCGAAGGCCGGAGCCGCAGGGGTCACAACCCTGGGCGAAAGTGCTGAGTCGGCGGCGGCCGATGTGGACCGTCTGGCCGCCGCTCAGAGGGCAGCTGCACAGGCGGCGGTGAACACGGCCCGCAGCACCGGAATGGCGGCAGGCTCGGTCGGGAACCTTGTGGCCCAGTTCAATGATGTCGGCGTGATGTTGGCCGCGGGGCAGAACCCGCTGATGCTGGCGATCCAGCAGGGCAGTCAGATCAGCCAGGTCATCGGGCCGATGGGGGCCGCCGGCGCGGTGAAGGCGTTGGGGGCGGCGTTCCTCGGCATGCTGAACCCGGTGAACCTGGCCGTCATGGGCACGATTGCTGGCGTTGCGCTGATCGCCCAGGCCCTGTTCGGGGCAGGGGAAGATGCGGTCTCGCTCGATGATGCCATTCAGTCCCTGGCGGACAGCACGGCTGACTACGCGAAGTCGAATGGTCTGGCATTGGCCACAACGGCCGACCTGCGTCGGGAGTTCGGGGCCGCCACGGCGGAAGCCCGTGCATTGCTTGTCGAACTTGCGGAGATCCAGCGTCTCTCTGCGGAAACCTCGGCTCGGGGCCTGGCCGGCAGCCTGAGGGGTCAGGTCACGGAGAATGCATGGGCGGCCTTTACGTTCTCCGATCAGGGCACCACGGCACGCTTCTTCGAGCTCGACACGGAGGTGGCTGGCACCTGGAAGGAAGTGAACCGGCTTCTCGATGCCTTCGAGCGGGTGGACGAAGCGGCCGATCTTTCCCAGACCATTGCCGCGTACGGCGCGTTGAAGGAACAGGTCATCGCGCTGGCCGACCTCAATGGCGTCCGGTCGGCCGCCGAGCAGGAGGCCATTGCCGCGCTGATCCGGCAGGAACTGGAGTTGCTGCGCCTTCAGGCCGAGCGATCTTCGGCGACGGCAGCTAACGGTCGGTTTTCGACGTCCGAAGGTCGTGCAAACTATGCAGTCGAACGACAGATGGCGGCCCGGGAGGGGCTGGCGGAGGCCGCCGAACTCTTGGCTATGCTGCAAGCTGAGGCAGACATGCTGGCGCTCATCGCGACATATGGGCGGGATTCCACCGAAGTGGCGGCGGCTCGGATTGCTGCTGAACGGGAAGTCTTCGCAGCACAGGTCGACCAGATGGTCGCCTCGCAGGCTGTCAAGTCCGAGCTGCTCGCTGCATGGGATGCGGCAAGGGGACTCGCATCCGTGGACATCGCCAGCGGAATTGCCGCCGCCGCGTCGACAGCGGCGGTTCTGGCAAACAACCTCAACGTGAGCTTGGCGACGGCGAGCCGGATCCTCGCGGCGGGTGCAGGCCTTAGCGCAGAG
>JAIYAG010000637.1 GCA_027489195.1 Burkholderiales bacterium
CTCGACCACTACGCCCGCGCGTTCGCCGAGGCCGGCTTCGTCTGCCTCGCCTACGACCACCGCGGCTACGGCCGCAGCGGCGGCTGGCCGCGGCTCGAGACCAACCCGTGGCTGCAGGTCGAGGACACGCGCGCGGCGATCTCGTTCGTGCGCACGCTGCCCGGGGTCGACGCCGCACGCATCGGTCTGTGGGGGACCAGCTACTCCGGCGGCCATGCACTGACCGTTGCCGCGCTCGACCGGCGGGTGCGCTGCGTGGTGTCGCAGGTGCCGCTGGTGTCGGGCTCGCGCACCTTCGACAGCTGGGTGCCCGCCGACCGTCGCGAGCGCTTCATGAAGCGCCTGGCCGACGACCGCGACGCCCGTGCCCGCGGCGTGCCGCCGGGCCTGACGCCCGCAGGCGTGCCCGGCTCCGAGACCGAGGAATGGGCGCGCGCGGTCGACCCGGCCGGGACCGTCTATCCGAACGCGGTCACGCTGCGCAGCCTCGAGCTGATGCGCGCCTACGAGCCGATCGCGTTCGTCGCGCGGATCGCGCCCACGCCGCTGCTGATGATCGTCGCCGACCGCGACACGCAGACGCCGGTCGCCTGGCAGCTCGAGGCCTACGAGCTCGCCGCCGAGCCCAAGCAGCTGGTCACGCTGCCGGGGCGGCACTACGACCCGTACCTGGGGCAGCTCGCGGCGTCGACGGCGGCGGCGCGCGAGTGGTTCGTCGCGCATCTGGCGCCCTGAGGCGCCCGGGCGCTCAGTACTTGCCTTCCCCCGTCGCCGGCTTCGTCCGCCCCACCCGCGTGTAGTACTCCTGCGGGATCGCATCCGCCGTCTTGTAGAAGTGCCAGTGGCAGGGCTTGCTCGCGTCCGGCTCGAAGTCGGTGACCCACAGCGGATGCCCGCCCCATTCCATCGGCAGGATCTCGTTCATCGCGCAGTGCGTGCAGTAGTAGGGCACGCCGGTGCGGCCCCAGCTCCAGTCGTGCGGCTGCTGGGTGACGCCGAACGAATACGGCGCGCCCAGCCGCGACGGCGTGCCGTCCACCGGGTCGCCGCGCCGCATCCGGCCGCCGCTGCCGCAGGGGTCCATCCGGATCGAGAAGCGGTGCTCGTCCTCGGTGATGCCGAGTGCGCCGTCCTGCTTCGGGCCGCCGTGGTGGGCACGCATGATCTCTGCGGTCACTGCCACGCGCTCGGGCACGGTCATGCCGAGGAAGCCCTTCCAGCTTCGCCGCAGCATCCAGGTCTCCTGGCTCGAGCGCAGCACGTCGCCGACCGCGTCCTCGCCCCAGCGCTTGGCGATCTGCGTCTGCATGTCCCAGACCCAGTCGCAGAACAGGTCGTGCAGGCTCTTGCCCTCGGTCACCATGTAGCCGGCGAGGCGCTTGGCGTCGTCGAGGCGGCCCTCGTCGATCGCCTGCACGAGCTGGTCCTGGGTCGGCACGCCGAGGTCGTCGACGTCCTCCTGACGCACCGCGCGGCCCAGCCGGGCCATGTCCACCAGTCGAAGCATCCGTGTCTCCCGTTGCAGGGCCGGTCCGGCCCTCAGGCCCGCCGTGCGCCCGCGAAGTCGTCGATCGCGGCCGCGGTCTCGGTCGCGGCCTCCTGCGGGATCATGTGTCCCGAGCGCACCATCCGCACGCGCGCATCCGGCAGCGCGGCCGCGAACGCGTCGAGGTAGCCGCGGCCCATCAGCGCGTCCTGCGTGCCGCCCACCACCAGCGTCGGCGCGGCGACCCGATAGAGCCGGTGCTTCAGGCCCTTGTCCGGGATCGGCCACATCAGCTTCGCCGCGGCGATCAGCGCCTGGCGACGCCGCAGGATGGACTCGGTCTGGGCGACGGGGTCGGGCAGCGGTGCGTTGAACGCGGTCGCCGCCTCGCCGCCGGGGTCGGCATAGAGCAGCTTGGTCAGCGCGCCGGGCGTCAGGCCGAAGATGTCCTCGAGCGGCGCCTCGTCCTGCCACAGGCCGTAGGGCGCGAGCAGCACCAGGCGGTCGACGCGGCGGTGGAAGAGCGCCGCGTACTCCGCGGCCGCCGCGCCGCCGAAGTCATGGCCGGCGAGCGCGACCGTCTCCAGCCCGAGCGCATCCAGTACCTCGTCGAGCCAGACGGACAGGTCGTAGAACGAGCGGATCCGCTCCAGGCCTTCGCTCGCGCCGTAGCCGGGCAGCTTCGGCGCGATCACCTCGTGCGTGCGCGCGAGCGCCTCGACCAGCGGTGTCGACCATTCGAGCCCGAAGGCGCCGTGCAGGTACACCAGCGGCGCGCCGCGGCCGTGGCGCTCGACCTCGGCGACGAGCCCGTTGCCGGGCAGCGTGATCGTCGCGGCCATCATGCGGCTCCCAGCGGCGCGATCGCGCGGGGCACGCGCGGCTGCTTGAGCGCGGTCGGCCACCAGTGGTCCTCCCACTGGTCGTCCCACAGGTGCTTCAGATGCGGCGTCACCTCGGTGGCGATGCGGCGCAGGTTCACCATGACCTTGTCGTGCGGCATGTCGCCGAACTGCGCGAGGATGCCGAGGTGGCCGACGTTCAGCGTGCGCGACAGGTCCTCGAGCTGCTCGGTCACGCGCTTCGCGGTGCCCGCGATCACCGTGCCGCGCTCGATCATCTCGGCCCAGGTGGTGTCGATGATCTTCGGGCCCTTCTGCTGGCTCTCCATGCCGAGCTTGATGGTGTTGAGCGTCCGGTAGCCCGGTGCCTCGACGAAGCCGCCGTAGACGTGCTGCGTCTTGTTGAAGAACCACTCGGCATGCGCGCCGTACAGGTCGGCGGCCTGCTGGTCGGAGTCGGCGACCGCGACGAACTGCACGAAGCCCGCCTGGTACGGGTTGCGCGGCAGTCCCTTGCGGTCGAGCGTCTCCCAGAAGCCGTCCATGAACACCTTCGCGCGCTTGTAGCCCGAGAAGGACAGGTAGCTGTACAGGAAGCCGTTGTCGGCGCAGTAGTCCCAGGTCTCGACCGAGCCGCCGCCGGGGATCCACACCGGCGGATGCGGGCGCTGGATCGGCTTGGGCCAGCAGTTCACGTAGCGCATCTGCGTGAACTCGCCGTTGAAGGCGAACACGTCGTTGCGCTTCCAGGCCTCGAGGATCAGGCGCACGCCTTCGTAGTACTTCTCGCGCAGCGTCGTGGGCACCTCGCCGTACGCGTAGTTGGTGTCCATGCTCGTGCCCACCGGAAAGCCCGCGACCAGCCGACCGCCCGAGATGCAGTCGATCATCGCGAACTCCTCGGCGATGCGCACCGGCGGGTTGTACAGCGCCACCGAGTTGCCGAGCACCACGATCGCCGCGTCGCGGGTGCGGCGCGCCAGGGAGCCGGCGATGATGTTCGGCGAAGGCATCAGGCCGTAGCCGTTGGCGTGGTGCTCGTTCACGCAGATGCCGTCGAAGCCCAGCTCGGCGGCGTACTCGAGCTGGTCCATGTACTCGTTGTAGAGCGCGTGCCCCTTGACCGGGTCGAACAGCTCGCCCGGGATGTCGACCCACACCGAGCGGTGCTTCTGCGGGAAGTCCATCGGCAGGTGCCGATAGGGCATCAGGTTGAACGACATGAACTTCACGGGGTCTCCTCCTGGTCCTGCCTTGTTTTCCCCATTCTGGTCCGCGCGCGGGCGGGCAGGCAATACCGGTCGGTAGCCTTTTCTCCGGGCGGGCCGGCGCCCCCTGACGGGGCGGAGGAACTTGGAACGGGAGGCGGGCGGGCGCTACGCGTGCGGGCGATGCCCGCAGACCGGGCAGCCCGGGTCGCGCGGCACGCGGATCCGGTCGATCGACATCGTGCGGGTGTCGATCAGCAGCAGCTGGCCCGTCATCGGCGTGCCGAAGCCGCCGGCGACCTTCAGCGCCTCGGCCGCCTGCATGGTGCCGACGATGCCGGTGAGCGGCGCGAACACGCCCATGGTGGCGCAGCGCACGGCCTCGACGTCCTGGCCGTCGGGAAACAGGCAGTGGTAGCAGGGCGAGTCGGCGCGCCGTGTGTCGAACACCGCGAGCTGGCCGTCGAAGCGGATGGCCGCGCCCGAGACCAGCGGCACGCCGGCCTCGACGCAGGCGCGGTTCACCGCATGGCGGGTGGCGAAGTTGTCGCAGCAGTCGAGCACGACGGTGGCGCGTGCGACCGCGTCGCGCAGCGC
>JAIYAG010000168.1 GCA_027489195.1 Burkholderiales bacterium
CCAGGTACTTGGTGACCAGCGAGGCCGGGATGCCCCACTGCGAGAAGCGCCCGTCGAGTCCGAGGCCCGGGGTGACGAGCGTGGCCTTGATCGGGTCGAGCATGTTGAAGCCCGGCGCGACCTTGTCGAAGCCGTGCCAGTCGTCGGTGGGCTTGAGGATCCACTCCTCGCGGCGTCCCGAGCCGACATGGTCGAAGCCGCCCGGCCCCCAGACACGGAACCACCACGACTCGCCGAACTCGTCGTCGACCTTCTTCATCGCGCGGCGGAAGTCGAGCGCCTCGGAGATCGATTCCTCGACGAGTGCGCGCCCGCCCGGCTGCTCCATCATCGCCGCGGCCACGTCGCAGGACGCGATGATCGCGTACTGCGGCGACGTCGAGGTGTGCATCAGGTACGACTCGTTGAAGCGGTAGCGATCGAGCTTGCGGTCGACCGCCTCCTGCACCAGGATCTGAGACGCCTGCGACAGGCCCGCGAGCAGCTTGTGCGTCGACTGCGTGGAGAAGACCATCGCGGTCTGCGAGCGCGGACGGTTCTCTCCGATCGCGTGCATCTCGTGATAGAACGGATGGAACGTGGCGTGCGGCAGCCAGGCCTCGTCGAAGTGCAGGTTCTCGATGTAGTCGCCGAGGACGTTCTTGATCGTCTCGACGTTGTAGACGATGCCGTCGTAGGTCGACTGCGTGATCGTCATGACCTGCGGCCGTGCAGACTTGTCCTTGACCAGCGGGTTCGCCTCGATCTTGCGCCGGATGCTCTCGGGCGAGAACTCCTCCTGCGGGATCGGGCCGATGATGCCGAGGTGGTTGCGCGTCGGCTGCAGGAAGATCGGCACGGTGCCGGTCATCATGATCGCGTGCAGCACGCTCTTGTGGCAGTTGCGGTCGACCAGCACGATGTCGTCGGTGGCGACCGTCGAGTGCCAGACGATCTTGTTCGAGGTCGAGGTGCCGTTGGTCACGAAGAACAGGTGATCGGCGCTGAAGATCCGCGCGGCGTTGCGTTCGCTCGCGGCCACCGGGCCGGTGTGATCGAGCAGTTGCCCGAGCTCGTCGACCGCGTTGCAGACGTCGGCGCGCAGCATGTTCTCGCCGAAGAACTGGTGGAACATCTGCCCCACCGGGCTCTTGAGGAACGCCACGCCGCCCGAATGGCCCGGGCAGTGCCACGAGTACGAGCCGTCGTTCGCGTAGTGCACCAGCGCCTTGAAGAACGGCGGCGCGAGCGAGCCCATGTAGTTGTTCGCCTCGCGGATGATGTAGCGCGCGACGAACTCGGGCGTGTCCTCGAACATGTGGATGAAGCCGTGCAGCTCCTTCAGGATCTCGTTCGGGATGTGCTGGGAGGTGCGGGTCTCGCCGAACAGGAAGATCGGGATGTCGGCGTTGCGGTTGCGCGTCTCGCGGATGAACCGGCGCAGGTCCTCGATCGCCTTGCTCTCGGGGCCTTCCTCGTTGATCTCCTCGTCGTCGATGGAGACGATGAAGGCCGAGGCGCGCGCGGCCTGGTTGGCGACCATCGAGACATCGACGTAGGTGAACCCGCCGACCACCTCGATGCCCTGCTCTTCGATCGCCTTGGCCAGCGCCCGGATGCCGAGGCCGCTGGCCGAGTCGGACTTCCAGTCTTCGTCGATGATGATGACGGGGAATCGGAACTTCATCTCGAGGAGTCTCCGGAAGCGCGGCCGGTGCGGCGGCGCGAGGCGAGGGGCAGGGATCGGGCGAGAGTAAAGCACACTTCGGGGCGGGTCTATCGCGCGCTCGGCCGTTAGAATCCGCTGGCCCCGTCCGTTTCCGACCCGGTCTTCCGCCGCCATGCCGATCTCCCTGCAGGACAAGCTGGTCGTCGCGATCTCCTCGCGGGCGCTGTTCGACTTCGAGGAGGAGAACCGCGCCTTCGAGGCGGCGGACGACCGCGCGTACACCGCCCTGCAGCTCCAGCGGCTCGACGTGCCGGCGGCGGCCGGCTGCGCACTGCCGCTGGTGCGCAAGCTGCTCGCCTTCAACCGCGGCGGGCGGCACCGCGTCGAGGTGGTGATCCTGTCGCGCAACGATCCGGCCAGCGGTCTGAGGGTGTTCCGTTCGGCGCAGCACCACGCGCTGCCGATCGAGCGCGGCGTCTTCACGCGCGGGCGCGCCGCCTGGGGCTACCTGAACGCGCTGGGCGCGCACCTCTTCCTGTCGGCCAACGAGGACGACGTGCGGGGCGCGCTGGCGGCGGGGTTCCCGGCGGCGCGGGTCTACCCGGATTCGGCGCGGGCGGCGGGCTCCCACCCGGACGAGGTCCGCATCGCGTTCGACGGCGATGCGGTGCTGTTCTCGGACGAGGCCGAACGGGTGTTCCAGGGCGAAGGGCTCGATGCGTTCCAGCGGCACGAGCACTCGAATGCCGCGACGCCGCTGATGCCCGGCCCCTTCGAGCCGCTGCTGCGCGCACTGCACGCCCTGAGAACGCATGCCGACGAAGGCGTGCGCATCCGGACCGCGCTGGTGACGGCACGCAGCGCGCCGGCCCACGAACGCGCGGTGCGCACGCTGATGTCCTGGCAGGTGGAGGTCGACGAGGCGATGTTCCTCGGCGGGCTGGACAAGGGCCCCTTCCTCAGGGCCTTCGAGCCGGACTTCTTCTTCGACGACCAGACCCGGCACTGCGAGTCGGCCGCCGGGTTCGGGCCGACCGGCCATGTGGTCCACGGCGTGTCGAACCCGACGCGGGCTGCCGGCGGCTGAGGACCGCGCGGACGCCCGCGGCCGATCAGCGCTTCTTGAGCGACGCGAAGG
>JAIYAG010000163.1 GCA_027489195.1 Burkholderiales bacterium
ACCTCGACCACCCGCAGCGCCTACACGACGCAGGCCATCGTCGCGATGTTCGTGCTGCAGCTCGCCACGACCGCGGGTGCGGCCTGGCTCGGGATGCTCGGCGCCTGGATGGCGCTGATGGCGGTGGCGCTCGCGGTCGCGGTGCCGGCGGCGCTCGGCATCGGCCCCTTCGTGCGCCTGCAGCCCGAGGAGGGCGAGTGGGTCGCCTGGCTGTTCCTGGTGATCGCGACGCTGCTCGCGGTGCTGACGCTGGGGGCCCGGCGCCGGCTCGAGGCGGTGCAGGACACGCTCGGGCTTCGCGAGCGCCAGCTGCGCGCGATGTTCGAGCAGTCGAACGCCGCGCTCTCGGTCACCGAGCGCGGCCGCTACATCGTGGTGAACGACGCGTTCTGCAGGATGGTCGGCTATCCGCGCGAGGCGCTGCTGGGCCAGGAAGGCGCGGCGTTCACCCACCCCGACGACCGCCACCTGCACGCCGACGCGCTGCGCCGCTGGGCGACGAGCCGTGGCACCGGCGGCGTGGTCTTCGAGAAGCGCTATCTCCATCGCGAGGGTCGCATCGTCTGGAGCCGCATCGCGATCAGCGTGATCCAGCCCTCGGCCGGCGCACCGCCGCAGGTGGTCGCGGTCAAGCTCGACATCACCGGCCACAAGCGCGTCGAGGCGTCCCTGCGGCGCCAGCGCGAACAGCTCGCGCTGGTGTTCGCCGCCACCGGCTCGGGCATCTGGGACCACGACCTGACGGGCGGGCGCACGTTCTACTCGGACTCGTACCTGCAGATGCTCGGCTATCCGCCCGGCTCGCTCGTCCCGCGGCTGACCTCGGATCCGTCGCGCCTGCATCCCGACGACCGCGTGCGCTTCGCCGCCGACGAGGTCGCGCTGCTCGAGCGCCGCGTGCCGCTCGACGGGGAATACCGGCTGCGACGGGCCGATGCCGGCTACCTCTGGGTCAGCGCGCGCGGCTTCGCCGCCTGGGACGACGGCGGTCGCCCGACCCGCAGCTACGGCGCGATCGCCGACATCTCGGCGCGCAAGGCCGCCGAGGCGGCACTGGTGGACAGTCGGGCGCGGCTGTCCGCGGTCATCGACTCGGCGATCGACGCGATCGCCGCGATCGACGAGCAGGGGCGCATCGTGCTGTTCAATGCCGCCGCCGAGACGATGTTCGGCCACCGTGCCGCCGACGTGCTCGGCCGAAGCCTGCTGCCGCTCGTGCCGCCGCGGATGCGGCCCGGTGCGGTCGAGTTCCTGGTCGGCCTGGCCGACGGCACGCGTGCCGAGCGCGCCCTCGGCCGGACCGGCAGCGGCCGCACGACGCTCGTCGGGCTGCATGCCGACGGCACCGAGTTCCCGGTCGATGCCTCGGTCACGCTGGTGACCGTCGATGCCGGCCGCCTCGTGACCCTGGTGATGCGAGATGCCCGGCCGAGGAAGCGCATGGAGGCGGCCGAGCGCGCCCGCGCCGAGGCCGAGGCCGCGAGCCGCGCCAAGTCCGACTTCCTGTCGAAGATGAGCCACGAGCTGCGCACGCCGCTCAATGCGGTGCTCGGCTTCGCGCAGCTCATGGAGATCGATGCCGACCCGCCGCTGTCCGGTGCGCAGCGCGAGCGCGCCCAGGCGATCCGCGAGGCGGGCGGCCACCTCGGCACGCTGATCGACGAGCTGCTCGACCTGACCCGCATCGAGGGCGACCGCATGCGGCTCGCGCACGAGGTCATCGACGTGCGGGCCGTCTGCCGGCAGTGCCTGCGGCTGCTGTCCCTGGCGGCCGCCGATGCCGGCGTGCGGCTGGTCCCGCCGCCCGACGAGGACGTGCCGCTGGGCATGCTCGGCGACCCGACACGGCTGCGCCAGGTGCTGGTGAACCTGCTGTCGAACGCGGTCAAGTACAACCGCCGCGGCGGCACCGTGCACCTGCGCGCCGGCGACGCCCGCGACGGCACGAGCTGGATCGAGGTCGAGGACGACGGCCCGGGCATCGCACCGGAACATCAGCCCCGCCTGTTCGAGCCCTTCGAGCGACTCGGTCGCGAGCACGGCGCCATCGAGGGCTCGGGCATCGGGCTGGCGCTGTCGCGCCGCCTGATCGAGCTCATGAACGGCCGGATCGAGGTCGACAGCCAGCCCGGCCGGGGCTCGCGGTTCCGCGTCAGGCTTCCGAGCGCTCCGGCGCCTTCGACGCCCAGGGTGCGTGAAGCGCCAGGTCGACCAGCGTCAGTTGCCTAGCGACGAGCTCCTCGCCGAGCGTGAACGGCGTGGCCGGCGGCAGCTCGATCCACGCATCGGTGTCCACGCCTTCCACCAGGATCCGCATGCCCGCCTTGCGCGCGATGCGTCGCATCGCCTGGTTCTCGGACAGGCAGTGGATGAACAGCTCGACGATGCCGCGGTTGCGGGCGTGCAGCACGCCGCGGTCGAAGAGCGCCGAGGCGACGCCGCGCTTGCGCCGTGACGGGATCACCGACAGGCCGAGCTCCGCGGCGCCGTCGAACAGCGCGACATGCGCCGCGCCGATCAGCACCGGGCCCTCGCGCACGCCGAGCACCGTGTCGCGGGCGAAGTCGATGCCCTCGATGTAGAGCCTGAGCCAGTCGCGGTCGGGCAGTCGTCCGAATCGCATCCGCAGGTCCTGGGGGTCGAGGGCCGCGAAGTGCTGGTGCAGTGCGTCACGATCGGTGACGCCCAGCACATGGACCAGATGAGGCATGGATGCTCCTTCTCCGGCTTGCCGGTCAACACAGCCTACCACCTGGTTGCTGCGCCGCAATATGACTTTCACCTGTTGACACGGGCTCGAGCCACCTCCCCGATGGAGCAACCGGCGTGCCCGGCGGCCCGAGGCGCCGCACGGATCGCCGGTCGGCCGGTGGCGACGGGTGGAGGCCGGGCCCGGTCAAGCCGCCGGGCGCCCGGCCGATAACCCAGTGACATGGCGGCGACCGACGGCAGACCGTCCTCGGGCCGCACAGGAGACGAGGCGATGGCCGCCAGACACGAGACGATTCCCGCCCACGCCGCGACCCCCTTGCTGCATCGGGCACCAGGTCAGCCGACCTCGGCGCTGGTGACCCGCCTGGCCCGACCCGGCATCGACCCGGCCAAGCGCCGCATCCGCGCCCGGCTCCTGCTGCTGTCCGACGCGCAGCTGCAGTCCGGTCTGGGCCTGTCGGAGGTCGACATCGGTGTGCTGAGGGGGGCCGGTCTCGCGGACAGCCTGGTCGCGGGCGCGCAGCGCGAGCCGGTGCGACCGGCCAAGCGGGTCCAGCGGCTCAAGGGCTTCAAGGTGCCTCGGCGTGCGTCGATGCCCAAGCCGCCCACCCCGAGCATGCGGCTCCCCGCCGCGGCGATCCGGGCCTGAGCGCCGCCGCAGCGATCGGCCTGCGCTGCATCGCGTCACGCACGGAACGACTCGCTCGAGCGCCGCGCTGCAGCGGCCCCCGTCCGGCAGCACCCTAGAATGGGCGTCGCACGGGCCCGTCTGTGGCCCTCGATCGGGGACCCCGAACCATGCCGACGCATCCGAACCCCTACCGCCAGGGACTCGACCGCAACCCCGCGAACCACGTTCCGCTGACGCCGCTGTCGCTGCTCGACTGGGTGGCGGACGTCTATCCGGAGCACTGCGCGGTGATCCACGGGCCGCTGCGGCGCACGTGGGCCGAGGTGCGCGAGCGCTCGCGCCGGCTCGCGTCGCGGCTCGCCGCGATGGACCTCGGCGACGGCGACACCGTCGCGGTCATGCTGCCCAACACGCCGCCGATGGTCGAGGCGCACTTCGGCGTGCCGATGACCGGCGCGGTGCTCCACTGCATCAACACGCGCCTCGACGCGGCCACGGTGGCCTTCGTGCTCGAGCACTCCGACAGCCGCGTGCTGATCGTCGACCGCGAGTTCGCGCCCGCCGCGAGCGCCGCCGTCGCGCAGTTGCGTGCAGCCGGCAAGCGGGTGCCCTATGTCGTCGACGTCGACGATCCGGAGCACGGCGGCGGGGGCGAGTGCTTCGGCGAGATCGAGTACGAGGCCTTCGTGGCCGGCGGCGACCCGACCTTCGCGCCGCGCATGCCCGCCGACGAATGGGACGCGATCGGACTGAACTACACGTCGGGCACCACCGGCAATCCGAAGGGGGTCGTCGTGCACCACCGCGGCGCCTACCTGAACGCGGTCGGCAACGTGCTCGCCTGGAACCTCCCGCGGCATCCGGTCTACCTGTGGACGCTGCCGATGTTCCACTGCAACGGCTGGTGCTTCCCGTGGACGCTCGCGGCCGTCGCGGGCACCAACGTCTGCCTGCGGCGCGTCGACGCGGCGCTGATCTTCGGGCTGATGCGCGAGCACCGCGTGTCCCACTACTGCGGCGCGCCGATCGTGCACTCGACGCTGATCTCCGCGTCCGAGTCGCTGCGCGACGGCATCGACTGGACGGTGAAGGCGATGGTCGCGGGCGCCGCGCCGCCGGCCTCGATGATCGAGGGCATGGCGCGGATGGGCTTCGAGGTCACCCACGTCTACGGGCTGACCGAGGTCTACGGGCCGGCCGCCGCCTGCGCCAAGCACGAGGACTGGACCACCCGGCCGCTCGCCGAGCAGGTCGACCTCAACGGCCGCCAGGGCATGCGCTACCAGGTGCAGGAAGGCTGCACGGTGGTGGACCCGCAGACGATGCAGGAGGTGCCGCGCGACGGCACGACGATGGGCGAGGTGGTCTTCCGCGGCAACGTGGTGATGAAGGGCTACTTGAAGAACGAGACCGCCACGCGCGAGGCCTTCGAGGGCGGCTGGTTCCACACCGGCGACCTCGGCGTGCTGTACCCCGACGGCTACGTGAAGCTCAAGGACCGCGCCAAGGACATCATCATCTCGGGCGGCGAGAACATCTCGTCGATCGAGGTCGAGGACGCGCTCTACAAGCATCCGGCGGTGATGGCGGTGGGCGTGGTCGCGCGGCCCGACCCCCGCTGGGGCGAGACGCCGCTCGCCTTCGTCGAGCTGCGCGCGCAGCTGCGGCCGGCCGACGAGGCCGCGGAGAAGGCGCTCGCCGCGGAGCTGGTCGCCCACTGCCGGCAGCACCTCGCGCACTTCAAGTGCCCGCGCGAGATCCGCTTCGTCGAGCTGCCCAAGACCTCCACCGGCAAGATCCAGAAGCACCTGCTGCGCGCGCTCGCGAAGTCGGCCGCCGCCATCGGCTGACCGGCGGCGCCCGCCGCGTGCGCCGCACTTGATCGACGTCAAGTGCGCGCGCGGTGCGCGCCGCGCCGCTTGACCTGCGTCAACCGGTCGCCCGGCACGAGGCGAAGAATGGACTCATGCGCCGCCGGCCGCTCCCGGGCCGAGCGCGACGCCGGAGACCGCCATGACCGCCCGACCCGACTCCACGCTCCAGCCCGGCGAGCAGCCGGCTGCCTCCCTGCCCGCGCCCGTGTCCGAGGGCTTCTCCGACGAGGCGCTCGAGACCTTCTCGCGCTCGCACGTCCACATCGTCGACACGATGAACCGCCTGCGCGTGCTGCCGATGCAGCTCGCGCAGCGCGGTCTCGACGACGGGGTGCGCGCGAGCGCGGTCGCCATCCACCGCTTCTTCAACGACGCGGTGCTCGAGCATCACGACGAGGAGGAGCGCGAGCTGTTCCCCTCGCTCGCGCACAGTGCCGGGCGCGGTGACGAGGCCGCGCTCGTCGGTTCGCTGATCGCGCGGCTCGCGCGCGAGCACCGCGAGATCGAGTCGCTGTGGGACCGGATCGAGCCGGGGCTGCGCCGGCTCTCGCGCGGCCGGCCCGCGCCGCTCGACGAGCGCGCGATCGAGCAGATCGTCGCGCTCTACGTGGCCCATGCGGCCTTCGAGGAGAGCGCGGTGCTGCCGCTGGCGGCCTGCATCCTCAAGAGCGGTGACCGCGCGGCGCTCGCGCTCGGCCTGGCGATGCGGCGCACGCCGTACCGTATCAACGCGTACATCTGAGCAGCGCGCGCGACCCCATCCCGAACGGCCACGCCCGGGCCTTCGCCGTCCGCGGTCCACCGCGTGTCCGTTCGTCCGCGGCGGGCTGCGGTCCCCGGGTGATGGTCCTACGCTGGGACCATCGTTCGAATACACCGCCGCCGCATCGCCTGTTCGGGAGATCCACATGTTCAAGCGCTTCCTCGTTGCGGCCACGGCCGCGCTGGCCACCGCGAGCGCGCTC
>JAIYAG010000623.1 GCA_027489195.1 Burkholderiales bacterium
CGCCGAGCGTCGAGTTCTCGTAGCTCAGCGTGTCGGTGCCGTCGCCGCCATCCAGCGTGTCGGCGCCCGCACGGCCTTCGACCGTGTCGTTGCCCAGCCCGCCCAGGATGGTGTTGGCACCCGAGCTGCCGCGCAGCGTGTCGGCCTGCCCGGAGCCGGTCAGGTTCTCGAAGTTGGCGAGCACGTCGCCGGTCGCGTCGCCCGCGCCGCCCTGCGCCGTCGCGGTCGTCAGGTCCACCGACACCCCGGAGGCCGAGGTCGCATAGCTCGCGGTGTCGATGCCGTCGCCGCCGTCGAGCGTGTCCGCACCGGCGCGGCCCTCGATGGTGTCGTCGCCCGCGTCGCCGAGGACGGTGTTCGCACCGGCGGTGCCGCGCAGCGTGTCCGCCTGCCCGGAGCCGCTCAGGTTCTCGATGCCCGACAGCACGTCGCCGGCGCCGTCGCCGGCACCACCTTGCGCAGTCGACAGGTCGAGGTCGATCGTCACGCCGGCGGTCGAGCCGGCGTAGGTCGCCGTGTCGGTGCCGTTGCCACCGGTCAGCGTGTCGGCGCCGCCGCGGCCCTCCAGCACGTCGTTGCCGTCGCCGCCGGTCAGCACGTTCGCGCCCGCGTTGCCGCGCAGCGTGTCGCTGCTCGCCGAGCCCGTCAGGTTCTCGAAGTTCGTCAGCACGTCACCGGTGCCGTCGCCCGCGCCGCCCTGCGCGCCGACGATGCCCAGGTCGATCGTCACCCCCACCGTCGAGCTCTCGTAGCTCGCGGTGTCGGTGCCGTCGCCGCCGTCGAGCGTGTCGGCATCGGCACGGCCTTCGACGACGTCGTTGCCGGTACCGCCGGAGAGCGTGTTCACGCCGGCGCTGCCGCGCAGCGTGTCGCTCTGGGCGGAGCCGGTCAGGTTCTCGACATTGACCAGCGTGTCGCCCGCGGCATCGCCGCCGGAGATCTGCACGCCCGAGATCGCGAGGTCGACGCTCACCGCCAGCGTCGAGTTCGCGTAGCTGACGGTGTCGGTGCCCGCGCCGCCGTCGATGCGGTTGCCGTCGCTCGAGGCCAGGACGGTGTCGCCCTGCGCCGATCCGAGGAAGTTCTCGATGCTGGAGAGCACGTCGCCCGACGCGTCGCCGGTCGAGACCTGGGCGGTGGCCAGCCCCAGGTTCACCGTCACGCCGGCCACGGAATCCGCATAGCTCGCCGTGTCGACGCCCGCGCCGCCCTGCAGCGTGTCCGCGCCGCCACGGCCCTGGAGCACGTCGTTGCCCGCATCGCCGAACAGCGTGTTGACCGCGCCGTCGCCGGAGAGCGTGTCGTCGAGCAGCGAGCCCGAGAGCGCCTCGATCGAGCTCAGGGTATCGCCCGCGCCGTCGCCGGCGCCGCCCTGCACGCCGGAGATGGCGAGGTCGACGGTGACGCCCTGCGCGGAACTGGTGTACGCCGCGGTGTCGAAGCCGTTGCCGCCCGACAGGGTGTCGCCGCTGGCGCGTCCTTCGAGCACGTCGTTGCCGTCGCCGCCGAGCAGCACGTTCGCGCTGGCGTCGCCGCGCAGCGTGTCGTCGTGGTTCGAGCCGGTCAGGTTCTCGATGCTCGAGAGCACGTCGCCCGACGCCGTGCCGGAGCTGACCTGAACGCCGGTGACGGACAGGTCGACCGTGACGCCGCTCGTCGAATCGGTGTAGACCGCGGTGTCGGCGCCCGAGCCGCCGACCAGCTCGTCCGCACCACCACGGCCCTGCAGCACGTCGTTGCCGCTGCCGCCCTCGAGGCGGTTGGCATCGACCGTGCCGCGCAGGGTGTCGTTGGAGGCGGATCCGGTCACGCTCTCGAAGCCGGAGAGCAGGTCGCCGGACTCGTCGCCGACTCCGGTCTGCGCCGTGCCGACATTCAGGTCGACCGTGACGCCCGCCGACGAACTCGCGTAGCTGACGGTATCGATGCCCGCCTCGCCCGACAGCACGTCGGCGCCGCTGCGGCCTTCGATCACGTCGTTGCCGCCGCCGCCGGCGATCACGTTGACGTCGGTCGAGCCGCGCAGCGTGTCCGCCGACGACGAGCCGACCAGGTTCTCGATCGCGTAGAGGATGTCGCCGGCCGCGTCGCCGCCGCCGACCTGCTGGAACACGTCCAGGTCGACGTCCACCCCCTGCTGCGAACTCGCGTAGCTGGCGGTGTCGGTGCCGTCGCTGCCTTCGATCGTGTCGGCACCGGCGCGACCTTCGAGCAGGTCGTCGCCGCCGCCGCCGAACAGCCAGTTCTCGTCCGCATTGCCGCGCAGCGTGTCGCCTCCGTTCGAGCCCCACAGGTTCTCGATCGAGGTGAGCACGTCGCCGGCCGCGTCGCCCGTGCCGCCCTGGGCGCCGACGAGCTGCAGGTCCACGTTGACCGCGTCGACCGAATTCGCGTAGTCGGCGGTGTCGTATCCGGCACCGCCGTCGATGGCGTCGGCGCCCGCCCGGCCTTCGAGCGTGTCGTCGCCGTCGCCACCGCTCAGCACGTTCGCGCCCGAATTGCCGCGCAACGTGTCGTTCTGGCCGGAGCCGGCCAGGTTCTCGATGCCGGACAGCGTGTCGCCATCGGCATCGCCGGCGCTCGTATGGGCGCCGGCCACCTGCAGGTCGACAGTGACGCCGAGGGCCGAACCCGCGTAGCTCGCGGTGTCGACGTCGTTGCCGCCTTCGAGCACGTCGCCCCCGCCGCCGCCTTCGAGGACGTCGTTGCCCGCGCCGCCGGTCAGGCGGTTCCAGAACGCTTCACCACGCAGCGTGTCGTCGTAGGCCGATCCCAGCAGCGACTGGATGCCGTACAGCGTGTCGCCGGACGCGTCGCCCGCGCTGACCTGCGCCGTGCCGCCCAGGCCGAGGTCGACCGTGACGCCGACGCCGGAGTTCGCATAGCTCGCGGTATCCGCACCGAGGCCGCCGTCGATCAGGTCGGCGCCACCGCGGCCTTCGAGCATGTCGTCGCCGTCGCCGCCGTAGAGCCGGTTCGTGTCGACCGTGCCGCGCAGCGTGTCGTCGAAGGCCGAGCCCTGCAGGCGCTCGATGCCGGACAGCACGTCGCCGGCGGCGTCACCGACGCCCGCCTGCGCGCCGGTGACGGTGAGGTCCACCGTGACGCCCGCGTCGGAGCTGGCGTAGCTGGCGGTGTCGTTGCCCGTGCCGCCCTGCAGCGTGTCCGCGCCGCCGCGGCCCTCGAGGGTGTCGTCGCCGTTGCCGCCGGTGAGGGTGTTCGCCGAGTCGGTGCCGCGCAGCGTGTCGGCGTTGCCCGAGCCGAGCAGGGATTCGACGTTGACCAGCATGTCGCCGTCGGCATCGCCCACGCTGACCTGCGCCGTCCCGCCGGTGATCTCGAGGTCGACCGTGACGCCCAGCCCCGAGGCGGCATAGCTCGCGGTGTCGCTGGCGCCGGCGCCGCCGTCGATGTAGTCCCCGCCGCCGCGACCCTCGAGGACGTCGTTGCCGCCCTGGCCGAGCAGCGAGTTGTAACCGGAGTTTCCGGACAGGGTATCGGCCTGCGCGGAGCCCGACAGGTTGCCGATGCTCTGCAGGATGTCGCCCGA
>JAIYAG010000590.1 GCA_027489195.1 Burkholderiales bacterium
ACGCGGGCCTGCCGACCTACATGCTCACGCACTGGACACGCGACCGCACGCGCGGCCCGACGCTGCCGCTCGAGGCCATCGTGCGCCGCCAGACTTCGCATACCGCGTCGGTCTACGGGCTGCACGACCGGGGCGTGCTCGCCCCCGGCAAGAAGGCCGACGTCAATGTCATCGACTACGCAGGTCTCGGCTTCGACGCGCCGCGGATGGCATACGACCTGCCCGCGGGCGGGCGCCGGCTGCTGCAGGGCGCGCGCGGCTATGTCGCGACGGTGGTCGCGGGCCGGCCGATCCTCGAGGCGGGCCGGCCGACCGGCGAGCTGCCGGGGCGGCTGGTGCGCGGGCGCTGAGGCCCCGCGCTCAGTAGACCCACTGCGCGCGCAGCAGCACCGCGTCGGTCACGCCGCGCGTGCCGGCATCGTCGAGCCAGGTGCGGCCCCAGCCGCCGCCGAACTTCAGGCGCGGCGTGGCCCACCAGTTCGCGCCGAGGTAGGACTTGACGAAGCGGCCGCCCTGCACCGCGCCGTCGTCCAGGTCGACCCGCGAGGCGCGCGCGACCAGCTCGAGCGCGCCGTTCGCGCCGCTCGGCTGGACGCGACGTGCGTAGCCGACCGAGGTGTCGTAGGGCCGGTTCTCGCCGGTCACCACCCAGCTCACGCCGAGGTAGCCGCCGGTGAAGCTCGGATCGCCCGAGCGCGGCGCGTCGACCTTCGCATGCACCCACTCGCCGATCACCGACCACGGCCCGTGCTGCCACAGTGCCTCCAGCCCGAGGTGCAGCGCGCGATCGGCGGCGAAGGTGCCGGTGTCGACGTAGAAGTCGGAGACGTTCGATTCGGGCCGGCCGCGGTAGCGCAGCGTGCCGCCGTCGGCGCCCGCGCGGCGCACCGAGCCGCCGACGTGCATCAGGCGGCGCCCGCCGTCCTCGAGCCACAGCGCGCGCGTCACCCGCAGCGTCACGTCGGTGCCGTCGTTCGGCCCCTTGGCGCTGCTGCCGCCCCAGCTGTCGTTGAAGACGCCGAACGAGACCGTCGACAGCCGGTCCTCGGTCACGTGGGCGATCCGGGCGCCCACCGCACGCGACACGAAGAACGGGCTCAGCACCCGCTCCTGGAAGGCGAGGTTGGCCGCGTCGCCGACCATCTCGTAGGCGAAGGACTCCTTGGTCTTGCCCACCGTGAGCGTCGTCGACGGCCCGCGCAGCGGGAAGGTCAGCGACACGTCGGTCATGTCCCAGGTCTTGTCGTACGCGGTGTCGAAGCCCTTGTACTCGCCGGCCACCAGATAGCGCACCACGTAGCCGGTGCCGATCGTGCCGCGCATCATCATCCGCGCGGCACGCAGCTGGCCGAGGTTGTCCTGCTCGCCGACCTGCGCCAGCGAGGCCGCGTCCTGGCGGAAGAAGGTGTAGTCGGCGAGCAGCACCAGTCCGGGCTTGAGCGTGAAGCCGGGGGTCGACACGCGGGTCGCGTCGTAGGTCGACGGGGGCACGTCGGGCAGCAGCGCACCGGGCACCGGCGGCGGGATGCGCCCCTCGAAGGCGCCGGGCTCGGGCGGCAGTTCGGACTCGGGCGCCTGCGCGCGGGCGCTGCCGGGCATGAGGGCCGCGAACGCCGCGCAGAGGAGCGCGATGGACAAGGCGGCGGAAGAACGACGTGGCATGGGCGGCACCGGCGGATCGGACGCCGGACGATGCCGCCGCCGTGCCGGTGCAGTCAAGGTGCGTGCGGGGTGCCGGCCCCCTCGGGCGTCGCGCGCTTCCCCGAGGGGAAGCCGCCGTGGCTCAGCCGACGGTCAGCAGGAACGCGGTGCCGGCCGCGAGGCCGTTCAGGTCGAGCACCGTGCTGTTGCCCGCGCCATCGGCGATGTTCGCCGAATAGGCGTGCGGCCCGCTCGCCAGCGTGGCGTCGGTGAGCGTCGTGGTGCCGCCCGAGGTCGTGGAGCGGATCGGCGCGCCGTCCCGGGCGATGACCAGTGTCTCCCCCGGCCCCAGGAATGCGTCGAGGGTCAGCGACAGCGTCGGGGTCCGGTCGTTGGTGGTGGCCCCGTTCGGCAGCAGGCCGGTCTGCGGCGCCTGGTCGTCGAGCGCGGTGAACGCGGCGACGCGCTGCCGCGGCGGCGCGGTGTCGAAGGCCTGCGTGGCCCGTGCCGCCGCGCTCGGGTTGCCAAGCGCATCGGTCATCGCGCCGGCGAACACCTCGGCCGACAGCGTGCCGGCGTCGACGCCCGGCTGCGGCGTCGCCACCAGCGACGCGCTGCGTCCGTCCGCCGCCAGCACGAAGGCGCCTGCGGTACCCCCTCCGACGACCGCGTCGGCGGCGGTGAAGCCGACGACCGGCTCGTCGAATGCGAAGCGGAAGGTGACCGGCTGGTTCGTCGTGGACGCCGGTGTCGCGTCGGTGATCACCGGCAGCGGCCCGCGGGTGTCGTAGGCCTGGGTGTCGCGGACCGCCGCCACGCTCGGGTTGCCTGCCGCGTCGGCGGCGGCGCCAGCGCCCACGTCGACAGTGAGCGTGCCGGCCTGGATGCCGGCCTGCGGGGTCACGGTCATCGTCCAGGTGCGAGCGTCGGGCGAGGCGACGAGCGGCCCCAGCGTGCCGCCGCTCACGGCGACGTCGGCGGCGGTGAAGCCAGTGACCGGCTCGCTGAAGGCGAAGGTGACGGTGACCGGACGGTGGGTGGTGGCGGCGCTGTCGTCGGTGATCGCGAGCGTGGGCCGCGTGGTGTCCGCGGCCGGTGCCGGTGCCGGTGCCGGTGAGGGCGCGGGCGCGAGCGCGGGCGCGGGCGCGGGCGCGGGCGCGGGCGCGGCGGCAGCGGCAGCCGCCGGAGCCTGGGCCGGCATGGGCGTCGGCATGCTCTCGGTCGCACCGAGCACGGCCGTCGACCCGGAGGCCGCGGGCGCGCTGCCGCCCCCGCCCCCGCCGCCGCCGCCGCCCGCTGCGGCGGCAGCGATCCCGAGCGCACCCAGGAGCGCCAGCGCGCCCTTGCCGAAGCCGGGCCCGCCGTCGCCGGATCCGCCGCCTGCGGCGGCGACGGCGCTCGCGCTGCTGCCGTCGGCGGCGCCGACGAGCACGAACGAGCCGTCGGGCAGCGCCGCGAGCGGTGCCGTCTCGTTGCCCACCACGAGCTCGGTCGAGCCGGTGACCGCGATCGACAGCGAGCAGTCGCTGCCCGGGCGGCAGGCCCCGAAGAAGTTGCCGAGCTCGAGCGCCTGCGCCGCGGGCAGGCCGGTGACCACCATCGCGTTGCCCACCCGCAGCACCCGCAGGTCGGGCGGAATCTCGCCGGGGTCGCCGAGCAGCCGGTACTGCTCGCCCGGGGCCGCGACGATGGTGTTCCGGCCAGGCAGCAGCGGCACCTCGCGAGGGGCCGCACCGGGGGCGGTGATCTGGAGTCGCAGGCTCATGTCGTGCCGAGCGTGTCACCCGGTCCGGGGGGGCCGCAAGTGCCCGCGCCCCCGGCGCGGCGGTGACCTACGCCGAGCCGGCGCGATCGCCGGGTGTCCGCCGGCTAGGCCTTGGCGCGGCGTGCCGGCAGACGCGCGGGCGGCGCGGGCGGCGTGGCGGGCCGGGGCATCGACCACAGCGGCGGGGTGCGTGCCCAGTCCCGCAGGAAGGTGATGAACCGCCGCACCCGCTCGGGCAGGTTCTGCCGGCTGGAGTAGATGACGTAGACGTCGTGCGCGTCGGGCGCGTACTCGGGCAGCACCGCCACCAGGCGGCCCTCGTCGAGCGACTGCGAGACCATGTAGTACGGATGCATCGAGATGCCGTAGCCGCGCAGGGCCGCCTGCATCAGCGCGTCGCCGAAGTTCGATGCGATCGTGCCGCGCACCCGCACCGAGGCCGGCCCCTGCGGTCCGGCGAAGCGCCAGATGCCGGTCGGCGACTTGATGACGTGCACCAGGCAGTTGTGCTCGGCGAGCTCGGCGAGGGTGCGCGGCGTGCCGTGCCGCGCCAGGTACTCGGGCGAGGCCACCAGCAGCTGCGGCGCCTTGGCCAGCGGCTGCGCGACGTGGCTCGCGTCCTCGAGCTCGAGCGTGATGCGGACCGACAGGTCGAGGCCCTGCGCGACCAGGTTCGCGTCGCCGGTGTCGAGCGAGAGCACCACCTGGATGTCCGGATGGCGTTCGGCGAAGGCCGCCACCAGCGGGACCATGTGGTAGGTGCCGAAGGCCGGCGGCGTGCCGACGCGCACCACGCCGCGGGGCGTGCGGGTCGACTCGCGCACGTCGGCCTCGATCGCGTCGTAGCGCTCGAGGAGCTGGCGCCCGCCCGCGCTCGCCATCAGCCCGGCTTCGGTCAGCCCCACCTGCTTGGTCGTGCGGTTGAGCAGCCGCGCGCCCAGCAGGTCCTCGAGCCGCGCGACGTGCTTGGTCACCGCGGCCCGCGACATCCCGAGGTTGCGGGCCGACGCCGAGAACGAGCCGGTGCGCGCGACCTCGATGAACACCTCCATGCACCGCAGCCGATCCATGCCATGAACCCGGTGATTGTTTCCAGATCGGAAACGGTCAATTTTCCAGCGGATTCTAGCCCTTCCCGTCCCGGCCTCCTAGAATCGCGGCATCCCGGGTGGAGGAGACGCCCGATGCCGCCGAAAGAGCGGACCCGGGCCCCCCTCTCCGAGGCGCTCCGGCACCGCGGTCCGAGCCTTCGATGCGCCACGGATGTTTCCCGAATGGCAACCGAAACCACCTTCGAATCGCTCGTCCAGCTCACGCACCGGTTCTTCTGGTGCCTCGACGAGTTCCGCTACGACGAACTGCTCGGGCTGATGCGCGAGGACGCCGTCTGGCACCGGCAGGGCAAGGTGCTGTCGGGCCGCGCGCAGATCCGGGCCGCGCTCGACGAGCGCCCGCGCTCGCAGCGCATCCGCCACGTCATCAGCAACCCGTTCATCGCCGAGGAGTCGGCGGGCGCGGCGCGCATGATCGCCTACATGATCGGCTACCGCGCCGACGAGGGCGTCAGCCGGCCGCCGCCGCAGACCATCGACGGCCCGCTGCGCTTCCTGGTCGTCGAGACACGCTTCGTGCAGGCCGACGGCCGCTGGTGGATCGCCGATCAGCGCGCCCTGCCCGAGTTCGAGTTCCGCTCGGCGTTGCCCGCCTCGCCTGCATCCCCCGCGCGCTGAGCGCCCCGCCTTTCCCGCTGGAGATCGCATGAAGCTGGTGAGCCATCGCGGCCCGGACCGCGTGCCCCGCGTCGGCGCCGTCGTCGACGGCCGGGTGCTCGACGTCGGCGACCTCGTCGCCTCGACCGCGCTGTCGGCACAGGCCGCGGACGTGCTCGGTCTGCGCGGCGTGTCGCTGCGCGACCCCGGCATGCTGCGGCTGCTGGCGGCCGGGCCGCAGGGGCTCGCCGCGGTCGCCGCACGCGTGGCCGCCGCACGCGCGTCGGGCGAGTGCTCGCGGGCACCCGCGCTCGCCGATGTCGAGCTGCTCGCGCCGGTGCCGCGGCCGGGCAAGATCGTCGCCATCGGGCGCAACTACGGCGAGCATGCGAAGGAGACCGGCGGCGCGACCCAGGAGCAGCCGCGGATCATCTCCAAGCTGCCCTCGTGCGTGATCGGGCCCGGTGAGTCGGTGCCGGCCTCGCCGGCGCTCAAGCTCGACTTCGAGGTCGAGCTCGCGGTGGTGATCGGCGCGTTCGCGCGCGACGTCCCGCAGGCGCGTGCCCTCGAGGTGGTCGCCGGCTACACCGTGCTCGACGACGTCAGCGCGCGCGAGTTCCAGTTCGACGTGTCGCCGCCGCAGACCACCTTCGCCAAGAGCTTCGACGGCTTCTGCCCGATGGGCCCGTGGCTGGTGACCGCCGACGAGGTGCCCGATC
>JAIYAG010000258.1 GCA_027489195.1 Burkholderiales bacterium
CGCGGGGGGGCGGAAGCGGGCGAAGGCTGGGATTGTCCCACGACGGGCCCGCCCCCACGGAGCGTCCCGGGCGTGCCGCTCGGCATCGGTCCGCGCCGCGAACGGCCGGCTCGCGCCGCGCCGACGACGCTTCGTCGCACGCCGCTCGCGGGCCGGGCCGCGCGACCCGAGGATCCGGTCATCGCCTCCCGCATCTCAGGACTCCGCCATGACCCCGCTGCAAGCCCGCCTCCTCGAGCCCGCGATCGCCATCCACGTCGTCGCGGCCCTCCTCGCCCTGGCACTGGGCGCCTACGTGATCGCCGGCCGCAAGGGGACACCGGCCCACCGGATGGCGGGCCGCCTCTGGGTCGCCGCGATGGTCGCGGCCGCGTTCGGCTCGTTCTTCATCGAGGCGCAGCGCTTTCCGGTGCACACGCCGCTCGGCACCTTCGGCCCGATCCACCTGCTGTCGGCGTTCACGCTGTGGAACCTGTGGCGCGCGATCGCCGCGATCCGGCGGGGCGCGGTGACCATGCACCGGCGTGCGATGGGCGGCGCGTTCGCCGGCCTGGTGATCGCCGGCATGTTCACGCTCGTGCCCGGCCGCACGCTCGGGGCGTGGCTGGTCGCGGTGGCGGGATGAGCGCCGCGGGCGGATCGGACGGCATGCGGGCCATAATCGGGGTCGGAACCCCCTTCGCGATGACCCGACGCATCGTCCTGATCCTGCTCGCCACGGTCGCGCTGAACACCGCGATCGCGGCGATGCTCGTCGCCAACAGCCCCGAGCGCCACGTCTGGTGGCCGAGCTTCGTCCAGTCCCAGGCGATCGGGCTGACGATCGCGGCGCTGTGCTGGGCGGCGGTGCCGCGCGTGGAGCGCAGCGAGGGCGACCTCAAGGTGGCGGTGCCGCTGTTCGGCGCGGCGATCGTCGTCGGCGCGCTGGTCGGCATCCAGCTCGCGGAGCTCGCGACCCGTGCGATCTTCGGCGAGACGGTTCCGGTGATGGCCGGACACGGCGTGATGTCGGTGCGCACCGTGGTGCTGTCGCTGACGGTCGGCACCCTCGGCACCCTGATCTTCTACGGCCGCGAGCGCCTGCGCCATGCGCGCACCCGGGCCGAATCGGAAGGCTGGCGCGCGGTCGCCGCCGAGCGGACCGCGGCGCAGGCCAGCCTGCAGGCGCTGCGCGCGCAGGTCGAGCCGCATTTCCTGTTCAACACGCTGGCCAACGTCTCGGCCCTGATCGACCGGGACCCGGCGGCCGCGCGCGCGCTGATCGACGACCTGGCGCGCCATCTGCGGGCGACGCTGCGGCATGCGCGCGCCGATTCGACCACGCTGGGCGAGGAGCTCGACGTGACCGCCTCGCTGCTGGGCATCATGAAGCGCCGGCTCGGGGACCGCCTGCAGTGGCGCTTCGACGTGCCCGACGCGCTGCGCGCGGCCGAGGTGCCGCCGATGCTCGTCCAGCCGCTGGTCGAGAACGCCGTCAAGCACGGCATCGAGCCGCAGGCCGCGGGCGGCTCGATCGAGGTCCGGGCGCGCCGCGAGGCCGACGGCACCCTGGTGGTCGAGGTGGCGGACACCGGGGGCGGGCTGGCCGAAGCCTCCGGACGCGCCGCGGCGCCGGCGGCGGCGCAGGAGGTCTCGGGCACCGGTCTGGCCAACCTCGCCGAGCGGCTGCGGGCCATCTACGGACCGGGCGCGCGACTGGCGCTGCGCGAGAACGCGCCGCGCGGCACGGTGGCGCGGCTGACGCTGCCGGACCGCCCGGCGCCTGCGGCATGAGCGCCGCGCCCCGCGCGATCGTCGCCGACGACGAGCCGCTGCTGCGCGAGGCACTAGTCGCCGCGCTCGCACAGGCCTGGCCGGCGCTGGAGGTGGTCGCCGCCTGCGCCGACGGCGACGCCGCGCTCGAGGCCATCGAGCGCGAGCGCCCGGACGTCGCCTTCCTCGACATCCGCATGCCCGGCCGGAACGGCCTGCAGGTCGCGCAGGCGGCGGCGGCCTCGCCGCAGGCGCCGCTGTGGGTGTTCGTCACCGCCTACGACGCGCATGCGCTCGATGCCTTCGAGCGCGACGCGGTCGACTACCTGCTCAAGCCCCTGGAGTCGGCGCGGCTCGCGCGCACGGTCGAGCGGCTGCGTGCGCGACTCGCCGAGCGCGAAGCCGGGTCCGCCGCGGGCGCCGTCGCCGCACCCGCGATCGACACCGAGGTGCTGCGCCGCCTCGTCGAGCTCGCGGGCGGCGCCGGGGCGGCCGGGACAGGCACCCCGGCACCGCTGCGCTGGCTGCGCGCCTCGCTGCGCGACGAGGTGCGGCTGATCCCGATCGACGAGGTCCTCGTCTTCGAGGCGGCCGACAAGTACCTGCGCGTGCTGACCCGCGACGACGAGGCGCTGATCCGCATGCCGCTCAAGGAGGTGCTCGAGCGGCTGCCCGCCGACGAGTTCTGGCAGATCCACCGCGGGACGGTGGTGCGCACCCGGGAGATCGCCCGGACGACGCGCACGCTGTCGGGCAAGCTCGTGGTGCACCTGCGCTCGCGCCCCGAACGCTTCGAGGTCAGCCGCCCCTTCGCCCACCTGTTCAAGGCCGACTGAGGGCGCCGCCGGGCCCACCCGCGCCCAGGCGCGCCGCGATGACATCGGCGATGACCGCCGCGCCGTCGCCGTGCGCGGGCGAGCGCGCCGGACCGGCCTGCAGCGTCTCGATCGCGGC
>JAIYAG010000586.1 GCA_027489195.1 Burkholderiales bacterium
CATGCGGTAGCGGGCGCCTCGGCTGCCCGGCCCGCGGGAGGCGGGCTCGCGTGCGGACGGACGCGCCGGCGCAGGGTGCGGGATCGGCCCGGGCGGCGTCAAGCCGGGCGGCCACCCGGGCCCCGCGGCATAGGCCGTCCGTTGCCGGGGGCGGTGCCTTGCGCCGGTACAATCGACGATCACCTTCGAGCCGAGCACCGAATGAGCATCAAGTCCGACCGCTGGATCCGCAGGATGGCCGAGCAGCACGCCATGATCGAGCCCTTCGAGCCGGGGCAGGTGCGGCAGGCCGCGGGGCAGAGGATCGTGTCGTACGGCACTTCCAGCTACGGCTACGACGTGCGCTGCGCGGCCGAGTTCAAGATCTTCACGAACATCAACAGCACCATCGTCGACCCCAAGGCCTTCGACGAGCGCAACTTCGTCGACTTCGGCGGCGACGTCTGCATCATCCCGCCCAACTCGTTCGCGCTTGCGCGGACGGTCGAGTACTTCCGGATCCCGCGCGACACGCTGGTGGTGTGCCTCGGGAAGTCGACCTATGCGCGTTGCTTCAGGGGTGACACCCGTGTCGCGCTCGTCGATGGATCGTCGGCGACGCTCGAGGACATGGCACGTCGGCACGAGGACGGTGAACTGTTCTGGGGCTACAGCATCGGGCCGACCGGACAGCTGATCGTCTCGCTGCTCGATTCACCGCGCTTCGTCGCGCGCGATGCACTCGTCGAAGTCGAGCTCGACAACGGCGAGCGGGTGCATGCGACGCCCGATCATCGCTTCATGACCCGGCAGGGCGGATGGACCGAGGCGGGTGCGTTGAAGCCCGGCGACGCGCTGATGCCGCTCTACCGCCATCTGGAGCGGGGCTACGAGGTGACGTATCAGCCCCTCACGGGGTTTCTCACGCCGACGCATCGGCTCGCCGACGAGTGGAACCTCAGGGCTGGCATCTACGAGAACCAGCCCGGGACCCACCGGCATCACATCGACTTCGACCGCCGCAACAACCGTCCGACGAACCTCGAGCGGATGGAGGCCTCGGCGCACATCCGGCTGCACAACGACGAAAGCTACGGCATCGATTTCGATCCCGAGGCCCATGGCGCGGCGATACGGGAGGCCCTCGGCCGACGGATGCTGGACCCGGCGTGGCGCGAGAACTTCGTTGCCCAGCAATCGACGCGGGCGCTCGAGTTCTGGCGTGACGAGCGCCATGCCCGCACGCGTGAGCGATTGATCGAGCAGCGACGCAACCCATCGGAAGAGACTCGCCGCCTGCATGCCGAGGCGATACGCCGGCGGTTTTCGGATCCGGACGAGCGTGCCCGGCATTCACTGAGCATGATCGGCGCCTGGGCTGCCGACGACGGCTCGCGCCGCGCGCGTCAGCGTGATCTCGCACGGGGCATCAGGCTGCGCGAAGAGATCGGTGCGGACCAGGTCCGTGAGGCGATCCAGATCGCCGGGTCGATCCGGGGCGCCGCGCGCCTGCTCGAGTGCGATCGCTCGGTGTTTCGCCGCTTCCCCGATGTGATCGCCCAGACACGAGGCGCGCCGGTCTACCGGAACCACCGCGTGAAGGCCGTCCGCGAACTGCCTGGTCTGCACGATACCTACTGCCTGACGGTTCCCGAAGCGGGGAACTTCGCCCTGGAGGCCGGCTGCTTCGTCTCGAACTGCGGCATCATCGTCAACGTGACCCCCCTCGAGCCCGAGTGGGAAGGGCACGTCACCCTCGAGTTCTCGAACACCACGCCGCTGCCGGCCCGCATCTACGCCGGCGAAGGCTGCGCGCAGATGCTGTTCTTCCAGTCCGACGAGGTCTGCGAGACCTCCTACAAGGACCGCGGCGGCAAGTACCAGGGCCAGCGCGGCGTCACGCTGCCCAAGACCTGATCGCGGCGGCATCGCCCGTGCCCCTGCGCTTCCTCGCGCTCGCCGCGGGCGTGCTGATCGTCTCGACCGCGGCGCTGCTGATCCGCTTCGCGATCGATGCCGGCGCCGGCCCGCTGGCGGTCGCCGCCGGGCGCCTCACGCTGGCGGCGGCGGTCGTGGTGCCGCTGGCGATGTGGCGGCGCGGCCCGGAGCTGCGCCGGCTGCAGCGGCGGGACTGGGGCATCGCCGCGGTGGCGGGAGGCTTCCTGGCGATCCACTTCGCCACCTGGATCGCATCGCTGCACTTCACCTCGGTCGCGAGCAGCGTCGCGCTGGTCACCACCAACCCCATCTGGGTCGGCCTGCTGTCCTGGTGGCTGCTCGGCGAGCCGCCGACGCGGCGCACCGCCGCCGGCATCGGCATGGCGGTGGCCGGCAGCGCGCTGATCATCGCGTCCGACCTGTCGGCGGCGCCCGGCACGGTCGGGCGCGATCCGATGCTGGGCAACGCGCTGGCGCTCGCCGGCGCGGTCGCCATCTCCGGCTATTTCCTGGTCGGGCGCGGCCTGAACAGGCGGCTGACGCTGCTCGCCTACATCGCCATCGTCTACGGCGCGGCGGCACTCGCGATGAACGCGATCGCGATCGCGGGCGGCCAGCCGCTGTGGTCGATCCCCGCGGCCGCCTGGCTGCCCATCGCCGCGATGGCGATCGGCCCGCAGCTCGCCGGCCACACGATCATCAACGCCTCGCTTCGCCACCTGTCCGCCACCTTCGTGGCACTCGCCATCCTCGGCGAGCCCGTCGGCTCGGCCGTGCTCGCCTGGCTGTTCCTGGGCGAGACCTTCACCACACTGCAGCTCGCCGGCTTCGCGACCCTGCTGGCCGGCATCGTGGTGGCTGCGGGCGGCGAGCGGCGCGAGCCGGCCCCGGAGCCGGTGGCCGGGCGCCCCTAGGGCGGCCACCGGGCGCGCCCGATCGCCCGGGCTGACCGAGCGTCCGGGCGGCCCCGCGCCGTCGCCTTGCGTACAATCCCCGGGTCCGCCGGCGCCATCGAGCGCCCCGTCCCGAGGAGACCGAACGCCATGTCCGACGCCAACCGCCTCATCATCTTCGACACCACGCTGCGCGACGGCGAGCAGAGCCCCGGCGCGTCGATGACGCGCGAGGAGAAGCTGCGGATCGCCAAGCTGCTCGAGAAGCTGCGCGTCGACGTCATCGAGGCCGGTTTCGCGTCCTCGTCGAACGGCGACTTCGAGGCGGTCCGCGCGATCGCCTCGACCATCAAGGAGTCGATCGTCTGCTCGCTGGCGCGCGCCAACGACCGCGACATCTCGCGGGCCGCCGAGGCGCTCGAGCCGGCTCGCCGCAAGCGCATCCACACCTTCATCGCCACGTCGCCGCTGCACATGGAGAAGAAGCTGCGGATGACGCCCGACCAGGTCTTCGAGGGCGCGCGCCTGGCCGTGCGCTTCGCGCGCAAGTTCACCGACGACGTCGAGTTCTCGCCCGAGGACGGCTACCGGTCCGAGCCCGAGTTCCTCTACCGCGTGCTCGAGGCCGCGATCAAGGAAGGCGCGACCACCATCAACATCCCGGACACCGTCGGCTACGCGGTGCCCGAGCTGTACGGCGCCTTCATCCGCGACCTGCGCGAGAAGATCCCCAACTCCGACAAGGCCGTCTGGAGCGTGCACTGCCACAACGACCTCGGCATGGCGGTGGCCAACTCGCTGGCCGGCGTCATGCAGGGCGGCGCCCGCCAGGTCGAGTGCACCATCAACGGGCTGGGCGAGCGGGCCGGCAACACCTCGCTCGAGGAGGTGGTGATGGCGGTCAAGACCCGCCGCGACTTCTTCGGCCTGGACGTCGGCATCGACACCAGCCAGATCGTGCCCGCCAGCCGCATGGTCAGCCAGACCAC
>JAIYAG010000235.1 GCA_027489195.1 Burkholderiales bacterium
CAGCGCCGCAGCAGGAGGGACGGCACGACGATGATCCCGGTGTTCACCTCGCGGATGGAGCGCTCGGCGGCGTCGGCGTCCTTGTGCTCGACGATGCGCAGGACCGGTCCGCGACCGTCATCCGACGGACGGTCGCCGTCCTTCGTGTTTCCGCGCACGATCCGCCCGTATCCGTCGGGCTGCTCGAGGTCGACGGTGAGCAGGCCCAGACGGTCGGGGCCGGCGGCCTCGACCAGGCGGCGCAGCGTGTCGGCCCGGGTCAGCGGCACGTCGCCGTACAGGATCAGCGTGGGCACGGCGTCGTCGAGATGCGGCAGCGCCTGCATGACCGCGTGGCCGGTGCCGAGCTGCGGTTCCTGGCGCGCCCAGGCGAGATCGGGCGCGCCGAGCGCGGCCTGGACCTGCTCGCCGCCATGCCCGTGGATCACGACGATGCGATCGGGGGATAGAGTACGGGAGGTGTCGAGCACGTGGGCGAGCAGGGACCGCCCGGCCAGTCGGTGCAGCACCTTCGGCAGGTCCGAGCGCATGCGTTTGCCCATGCCGGCTGCCAGCACCACGATATTCATGGTTTATGCTTATGAATCAAAGGGTTGGAGTGCGTTCTTCACTGTTCTCGGACCATGTTAGCACGCGACTCCTGAGGGTCTGGGTGCCGTTCGTCACCAGTTGCCTGATGGCATCGGGCTGCTCGATGGCCCGGCTCGGCTATGAGAACCTGCCCACCCTGGCGGCCTGGCGGGCCGACACCTACCTGTCGCTGAACGCCGAGCAGCGCGCACTCGCCACCCGCCGGTTCGAGTCGCTGCAGGCCTGGCACCGCCGCACCCAGCTCGACGACTACCAGGCGTTCCTGCAGGAGGTCCAGCGCCGTGTCGCCGCAGGCGACGTCGACGAGGCCCAGATCCGCGCCTGGCGGCTCGCCGTGTTCGAGCGCTGGAAGCCGATCGCCGAGCAGGTGGCGCCCGCGGCCGCCGAGGTTGCGGGCACGCTCGCGCCGGCGCAGCTCGCCCGCATGCGCGAGGAGATCGGGCGTGACAACGACAAGGTGCGCCGCGAGTGGATGCCGCCGGGGCGCACCGAGCGTGCCGAGATCCGCGCGAAGCGCTACATGGAGCGCGCCGAACGCTTCCTCGGCCCCCTGACCGCCGAGCAGAAGCAGTTCGCGCGGCGCTACGCCGCCGAAGTGCCGGACAACGAGGACATCTGGTACGCGCAGCGCGTCGGCCGACAGCAGGACCTGTTCGCCGTGCTGGAGCGCATCCGCGTGGAGCGCCCGGACGAGGCGACGGCGACGCGCTGGATGCGCGAGCACCTGATGCGCTATGCGCAGCTGCGCGACGGGCCGGACCGGGCCGGCGCCGAGTCCTCGCTCGCCGCGGGCGATGCGATGGGCGCGGAGATGCTGGCGCGGGCCACGCCCAAGCAGCGCCAGCACCTGCAGCGCACGCTCCAGGAGTGGATCGACATCGTGCAGTCGCTCAAGCCGGCGCAGACCGCGTCGGTGCCGGAGCCGGCGACGACCGTGCGCTGAACGCTCGCCGCGGCGGACCGCGCCGTGGCGTCGTCGCGTGACTCGGCGGATGCCGCGCTCAGACGCCCGTCTGCGAGCCCGCGGCGTGCCCCTTGCCGTGCGCGTGCCCCTGCCCGTGCGGATGCGCCGGTCGCCCCGTCACCGCCTCGTCCACCACCTCCGGATGCCCGCGCCCGCCGAGCACCTGCGGCGCAAGCGAGCCGGCCACCATGCCGAAGATCGCGGCGCCCAGGCCCACGAGCTGGGGCGGCAGCAGCCCCTCCGGCGCGAGCGCCTCCATCAGCATCCACACCGACAGGCCGAGCACGATCGACAGCCCCGCGCCCTGGGGCGTCGCGCCGCGCCAGAACATGCCGAACGCCAGCGGCGTGAAGGCCGCCACCAGCGTGACCTTGTAGGCGTTCTGGACCATCTCGTACATCGATGCCTCGCTGTTCAGCGCGAACAGCATGGTCGACCCGGTGAACACGACCAGCATCACGCGTGCCGTCGTCACCAGCTGCCGGTCGCCCATGTGCCCGCCGGTCAGCGGCTTGAGGATGTTCTCGGTGAAGATCGCGGTGGGCGCGAGCAGCGCACCGCTCGCGGTCGACAGGATCGCCGACAGCAGCGCACCGAAGAACAGCGCCTGGATGAAGCCCGACGCGTGGTTCATGATCAGGTTGGGCAGGATGAGCTGGAACTCGCGGCCCTCGCTGCCCAGGCCGGCGGCCACCGCCTGCGGGTCGATCAGCAGCGCCGAGACCGCGATGAACATCGGCACGAACGCGAACACCAGGTAGAACATCCCGCCGAACAGCGTGCCCTTGACCGCGGTGTGCTCGTCCTTGGCCGAGGTCACCCGCTGGAAGACGTCCTGCTGCGCGATCGAGCCCAGCGCCATCGTGAGGAACGCGGCGAGCAGTGCGATCAGGTCGCGCGGCTCCAGGCTCGGCACCAGGACGAGCTTGCCCTCGGACGAGGCGGCGGCGAGCACGCGGTCCACGCCGCCGGCCTTGTCGCCGAAGGTGAACGCGATGTAGAGCAGGCCGCAGATGATGACCGCGGTCTGGAACAGGTCGGTGAAGGCGACGGCGAACATGCCGCCGAAGAACAGGTAGACCACCAGCACGGCCGCGCCGAGCATGATGCCGTGCTCGAGCGTGAGCGCCCCCTGCGACAGCACGTTGAAGCAGATGCCCAGCGCCAGCAGGTTGGCCGAGGCCCAGCCGAGGTAGGACAAGGTGATCGCGACGCCGGTGCCGATCTCGACGGTCCGGTTGTAGCGCTTGCGGTAGAAGTCGCCGATGGTCAGCAGGTTCAGCCGGTAGAAGCGCCGGGCGAACACCAGCGCGACGATGATCAGGCAGGCCGATGCGCCGAACGGGTCGGCGACGACGCCCGACAGCCCGTCCTTCAGGAAGGTGGAGGAGACCGCGAGCACCGTCTCGGCGCCGAACCAGGTCGCGAACACCGTCGCGAAGTTCATGTACAGCGGCAGGCTGCGGCCGGCTGCGAAGTAGTCCTGCGCGCTGTGCACGCGGCGCGCGGCATACCAGCCGATGGCGACGGTGAGCAGCAGGTAGGCGGCGACGGCGGTGACGAGCATGGCGGCGACCTCTGAGCGATCGGGCATGGACGGGCACGGGGTGCCGTTCGGCTCACGCCGACGGCTCTCCGGCGACGCTAGCGGAGGCCGCGCCCCGCGACAACCATTCCCGTACGCCGCCGACCCCGATCCCGGGCCGGACCCGGAGGGCGGGCGACCCCTAGGGCCAGAGGCGCCAGGCCTGCAGGCCGGCGATCGCGGCGAGCAGCACCAGGCCGACCCACAGTGCGCGCCGGATGCCGCGCTGCTCGCGGACGATCTGCGCGAGCAGCTTCTCCTGCACGCGGTCGTCGCGCCGCTCGCCGGCGGCGGTGAGCGCCCGGTGCGCCAGCCGCGGGATCGAGGGCAGCAGCTGCGCCCACTGCGGCATCTCCTGCTGCAGTCGGTCGACCAGCCCCTGGGTGCCGATCTGCTCGTTCATCCAGCGCTCGAGGATGGGCTTGGCGGTCACCCACAGGTCGAGATCGGGGTCGAGCTGGCGGCCCAGGCCCTCGATGTTGAGCAGCGTCTTCTGCAGCAGCACCAGCTGCGGCTGGATCGACACGTTGAAGCGGCGCGACGCCTGGAAGAGCCGCAGCAGCACCAGGCCGAGCGAGATCTCCTTGAGCGGGCGGTCGAAGAAGGGCTCGCAGGTGGCGCGCACCGCGCCCTCGAGCTCCTCGACGCGGGTGCTCGAGGGTACCCAGCCGGACTCGACGTGCAGCTCGGCGACGCGCCGGTAGTCGCGGCGGAAGAAGGCGAGGAAGTTCTGCGCCAGGTAGTTCTTGTCGAAGTCCGACAGCGTGCCGACGATGCCGAAGTCGAGCGCGATGTAGCGGTTGAAGTCCTCGCCCGCGTCGCCGACGAGGATGTTGCCGGGGTGCATGTCGGCGTGGAAGAAGCCGTGCTTGAAGACCTGCGTGAAGAAGATCTCCACGCCGTCGCGCGAGAGCTTCTTCAGGTCGATGCCGGACTCCACCAGGCGGTCGATGCGCCCGATCGGGATGCCGCGCACGCGCTGCATGACGATCACGTTCTGCGCGCAGAAGTCCCAGAACATCTCGGGGATGCGCAGCAGCGTGGAGTCGGCGAAGTTGCGCCGAAGCTGGTTCGCGTTGGCGGCTTCCCGGACCAGGTCGAGCTCGTCGTGCAGGTAGTGGTCGAACTCGTCGATCACGTCGAGCGGGCGCAGCCGGCGCGCATCGGCCGACAGCCGCATCGCGAGGCCGCCTGCGGTGCGCAGCAGCGCGAGGTCGTTGTCGATGACGTCGGCCATGCCCGGGCGCAGCACCTTGACCGCGACCTCGGTGCCGTCGTGCAGCCGCGCGAAGTGCACCTGGGCGATCGAGGCGGAGGCGACCGGCTCGGCGTCGAACTCCGAGAACATCTGGTCGATGCTGCGTCCGAGCCCGCGCTCGATCTCGGCGATCGCGACCGCCGACGGAAAGGGCGGCACGTCGTCCTGCAGCCGCGCGAGCTCGTCGGCCACGTCCGGCGGCAGCAGGTCGCGCCGGGTCGACAGCACTTGGCCGAACTTCACGAAGATCGGCCCGAGCGACTCGAGGGCCATCCGCATGCGCGCGCCGCGCGGCGCGTCGAGGCGGCGGCCCAGGCGCATCAGGCGGCCGACGACCAGCGTCCAGCGCCAGCCGAGCGTGGCCTGGGCGCCGGAGACGGCGATCTCGTCCAGACCGTAGCGCCAGGCGACGAGGAAGATGCGGGACAGTCGGCTGATTCGCACGGTAGGGGGCTCGGCGCCGCGGGCAGGGCGGGGTGCCGCGGCGATTGTACCGGCCGCGCGGCGCCGCGCCGCGCGCGGCGGCATCGGGCGACCGCCGATCGGGCGGCGCGCGGAGGGGCGGCGCGCCCGCGACTACAGTCGCTCGTCCCCTCTCCGGATCGCTTCCCGATGCCCCGAGCCCTCGTCCGTTCCCGCCTGGCCGCCTGCGCGGTCCCCTGCGCGGTCCTTCTCGTGTCCGCGTTCGCCGCCGCCCCGGCCGCCGCGCAGTCGGTCTACGCCGGTGTGGGCACCACGGGCCTGTCGCTCGGGTTCGGGCACACCTACAGCGCGCAGCTCGGTGCCCGCGCCGAGGTCTCGCTGGTGCCGACGCTCTCGCGCTCGTTCGCGCAGGACGGCATCGACTACTCGGGCGAGGTCAAGAGCACGCGCTTCGCGGCCCTCTTCGACTGGCATCCGTTGAGCGGCGGTTTCCGCCTCACGGCGGGCCTGTCGGGCGGCAAGACGAGCGGCGAGTTCGCCGGCGCGCCGTCGACCGGCACCACGATCACCATCGGCACCTCGACGGTGTCGGTCGGCCCGGCCGACCGCTACGACTCGAAGATCGAGTTCCCGTCGGCGATGCCCTACCTCGGCCTCGGCTGGGGCCACACGCCCGAGAAGGGCTGGGGCATGCATGCCGACGCGGGCCTGCTGATCGGCACCCCGAAGGTCACCGGTTCGCTGTCGCCGAGCCTGAGCGCCAAGATCGCGCTGACCGGGCGTGACCCGCAGGCCGAGCTCGAGCGCGAACTGCAGACGGTGCGCGACACGACCGGCAAGGTCGTCGGCCTGCCGGTGCTGTCGGTGGGCGTGTCCTACCGCTGGTAGCGGACCCGCGGCGCGCGCCGGTCCCGGGCGCGCCCCGTCTTCCTTCGAGTCGGGTGCCGCGCCTCAGGACTCGACGCGTGCCGGCCAGCCGATCTCGTCGAGCACCTCGCGGGTGTGCGCGCCGTGGTCGGGGGCCGGGTGCCGCACGCGGCACGGCGTCTCCGACAGCGTCACCGGAAAGCCGAGCATGCGCACCGTGCCGTGGCCCGGATGCTCGACGTCCAGGACCATCTTCCGGTGCAGCACCTGCGGGTCCGACAGCGCCTGGCCGATGTCCTGCACCAGGCCGCAGGGCACGCCCGCGGCATTGAGCCGCTGCAGCCACGACGCGCGACCGTCGGCTGCGAGCCGCGCCTCGATCAGCGCGTTGAGCTCGGTGCGGTGCTGCAGGCGCAGCGTGTTGGTCGCGAAGCGCGGCTCGGCGAGCACGTGCTCGATGCCGAGCGCGCCGAGGAACTTGCGCAGGATCGTCTCGGTGCTCGGGGCCACCGCGATGTCGCCGTCGGCGGTGCGGAACAGGCCGTAGGGCGAGGAGATCGGATGGTCGTTGCCAGTGCGCTCGGGCAGCTTGCCGGTCGCCAGGTGGTCGGACGCCAGATAGGCGAACAGGCTCATGATGCCGCTCATCATCGGCGCCTCGACACGCTGGCCGGCGCCGTTGAGGTCGCGGGCGCGCAGCGCGTTCACCACGCCGAACGCCGCGTACAGGCCGGCCACGAGGTCGGTGATCGGCAGGCCGCTGCGCAGCGCCGGGCCGTCGCGTTCGCCGTTGACGCTCATGAACCCGCTCATCGCCTGGATCACGAAGTCGAAGGCGGGCCGCTCGACATAGGGGCCGTCGGAGCCGTAGCCGTTGATGCTCGCCACCACCAGCCGCGGGTTCAGCGCCGCCAGGCGCGCCGCGTCGAAGCCCATCTCGGCGAGCACGCCGGGCCGGTAGTTCTCGACCAGCACGTCGGCGCGCTCGATCATCCGCGCGAGCACCGCGCGGCCCTCGTCGCCGCGCAGGTCGAGCGCCACCGAACGCTTGTTCCGGTTGAACGACGCGAAGTACCAGGACAGGCCCTCGTGGCCCGCGCCGATGTGGCGGATGGCGTCGCCCTCGCGCTCGTCCTCGATCTTCACGACGTCGGCGCCCATGTCGCCGAGCAGCATCGTGCAGAACGGGCCGGACAGGATGCGGGTCAGGTCGACGACGCGGATGCCGTCGAGCGGCTGCCTTGCTCCAGGCGCGCTCATCCCTGCGCGGTGCGCACCGCGTCGACGCCGTGCAGCTTGAGGCGCGGACCGGCCCGCATCACCTGCCCGACCAGCCGGCGGCCGAGCGTCTCCTCCATCATCATCGCGACGCCGATGGACTTCTCGAGGTCCACGCCGCTGTCCCAGCCGCTCTCCTGCAGCAGGTAGACCAGGTCCTCGGTGCAGATGTTGCCGGTGGCGCCGGGCGCGAACGGGCAGCCGCCCAGCCCGCCCGCGCAGGCGTCGAAGCGCCGCACGCCCTCCTCCAGCCCGACCAGCACGTTGGCCAGCCCCACGCCGCGCGTGTTGTGCAGGTGCAGGACGAACTCGACCTGCGGCAGCGCGGCCTTGAGCGCACGCAGCAGTCCGCGCACGTTCGACGGCGTCGCCATGCCGGTGGTGTCGCCGAGCGTGATGTGGTCCACGCCCAGGTCGGCGTAGGCGCGGGCGATGGCCACCACCTGCTCGTAGGGCACGTCGCCCTCGAAGGGGCAGCCGAAGGCGACGGCGATCGCGGCCATCACGTCGATGCGCGCCGCGCGCAGCCGCTCGGCGGTCGCGCCCATGCCGGCGAGCGAGGTGGCGATGTCGCGGTTCAGGTTCTTGCGGTTGTGCGTCTCGGAGGCCGAGACCAGCAGCACCCCGCCGTCGAGCGGCGTGTCGGCCGCACGGTCGGCGGCCTTCACGTTCGGCACCAGCGCCATCAGGTAGGTGTCGGGCCGCTTGCGGATGCCCTCGAGCACCTCGGCCGCGTCGGCCATCTGCGGCACCGCCTTGGGCGACACGAAGGAGGTGACCTCGATCTCGCGCACGCCGCTGTCGATGATCGCGTTGACGATCTCGATCTTGCGGGCGGTGGGGACGATCGTGGACTCGATCTGCAGCCCGTCGCGGGTGCCGACCTCGATGACGGTGACGCGGCGGTCCGCGGGATCGCGCGCCATGCGCGGGGCGGCCGCATCGCTGGAGACGGCTGAGGTCATGGGTGATGTACTCCCGAAGTGCCCCCGCGGTCGTGCCGCGGGGGTCGTGTCGTTCAGGCCATCTCGGTGCAAGACGGCTGCCACCGGCCCTCCCTGGACCGTGCGGCGCTCTGGTGAAGGCGTTTCCGAGTCGGATTCTCCCGCCGTCCGCCCTGGCCGGCAAGCGATCGATCGGGATTTCCCCGTCGCGCGCCCGGGGCACGCCAGCCGAAGCGGACTCAACCGGCCCAGCGCTCGACCGGCAGGGCCAGGGGCGACGTCACCGCCACGCTGTCGCCGAGCGACCAGCCGTCGCGCACCGGTGCGACCACCCAGGCCTCGGACACCCCGACATCCTCGCAGGCCTGCCAGAACCCCTTGGTGACCGTCGGCGCCGACGAGAGCTTCGCCTCGATGCCGATGCGCGTGCCGCCCGCCTCGATCACGAGATCGAGCTCGGCGCCCGCGGCCGTCCGGTAGAAGCTCACCGGCACATGGGCGGGCAGCCGTGCGCAGACCTGTTCGATCACGAAGCCCTCCCACGAAGCGCCGGCGCCCGGGTGGCCGGCGAGGGCGTCTGCATCGGCCACGCCGAGCAGCGCGTGCAGCAGGCCGCTGTCGCGCAGGTACAGCTTTGGGGACTTGACCAGGCGCTTGCCGAGATTCGCGTGGAACGGCTCCAGTCGCCGCACGACCAGCGCGTCCACCAGGTGGTCGATCCATCGGCCCACAGTCGGTGCGGACACGCCGAGCGAGCGCGAGAGCGCGGAGGCGTTGAGCAGCTGGCCGTGCAGGTGGGCGAGCATCCGCCAGAGCCGACCCATGCTCGACGGGTCGACGCCGATGCCGAGGGCGGCCAGGTCGACGTTCAGGAAGTGCCGGACGAAGTCCTGCCGCCAGCCCCAGGAGCCCGTCTCCGAGCTGGCCGTGAGGCTGTCCGGAAAGCCGCCCCGGACCCACAGGCGCTCGATGTCCTCGAAGCGCGAGGCGACCTCGGCGAGCAGCAGCGGTGCCATGTCGACGACCGCCAGCCGCCCGGCCAGGGTCTGCGACTGGCGCAGCAGGCGGAACGAGGCGGATCCGAGGATGAGGAATCGCCCGTTGCGCCGGTCCGCATCGATCTCGGCGCGCAGTTCGCCGAAGAGCTCCGGGGCGTTCTGCACCTCGTCGAGCACGACCAGCCGGTCGCGTCGGCTCGCCAGGAAACGTGCCGGGTCGGCCAGGCGGGCGAGATCGGCCGCCGTCTCGAGGTCGAGGTAGACCGAGCCCGGTCTCGCGGCGGCCGCGGCGCGTGCCAGCGTCGTCTTGCCGACCTGCCGAGGTCCGAGGACGGCCACGGCGGGACTGCGGGCGAGCGCGGCGTCGAGCGAGGTCCTGGCGATTCGATCAAACATCCTTGCATTTTGAACGTCGGATATTCAAAATGCAAGGATGGTTATCCGGCGGTCCCAGGGAGGCCGCCTCGCCGTCGTGCTCCGGCGCTGCCGCCGGCCTAGAACACCTTCCCCGGGTTCAGGATCCCGTTCGGGTCGAGCGCCGCCTTGAGCCGCTTCATCAGCGCGATCTCGGCCTCGCTGCGCGAGTGGCCGAGATACGCCTTCTTCAGCAGCCCGATGCCGTGCTCGGCCGATACCGAGCCCTGCCACTCGGCGACGCAGCCGTAGAGGATGCGGTCGCAGTCGTACTTGCTGAACACGCCCTCGCGGGTCTGCACGCTGACGTGCAGGTTGCTGTCGGCGACGTGGCCGAAGTTCACGATGCCGACCTCGGGCCAGGCCGCGCGCAGCCGCGCCACGCACTCGGGCACGAAGGCGCCGATGCGCCCGATCGGCAGGCTCACGTCGTAGTCGACGTGGGGCGAGAACGCGCGCTTGAGCTCGGAGGAGGCATCGCGGATCGCCCAGATCGAGCGACGCTGCGCCTCGGACTGCGCGATCACCGCGTCGCTGCAGCAGCCGTCCTCGAGCGCCGCGGCGATGGTGTCCTCGAAGAGCGCGTCGTCGCGGGCCGGGTCGGTGCCCATGGTCTCGAGCAGCACGTGCAGCGAGCCGTCCTGGGCGAGCGGCGGCGCGGCGGGCAGCTGCGCGTTGGCGAACGCGTAGAAGTCGGGCCACATCGCCTCGAAGGCGGCGAGCGTGGGGCCGAGCCGCTCGCGGGCGATGCGCAGCAGTCGCAGCACGGCGTCGTAGTCGGGCAGCGCGACCAGCGCGGTCGAGACGCTGCGCGGCTTGGGGTACAGGCGCAGCACCAGGCGGGTGATGACGCCGAGCGTGCCCTCGCTGCCGATGAACAGCTGCTTGACGTCGTAGCCGGCGTTGTTCTTGAGCATGGTGTTGAGCGCGCTCACCACCGTGCCGTCGGGCAGCACCGCCTCCACGCCGAGGATCAGGTCGCGCATCATGCCGAAGCGCAGCACGCGGTTGCCGCCGGCGTTGGTCGATGCGTTGCCGCCCACGCGGCACGAGCCGCGTGCGCCGATGTCGAGCGGGAACAGGAAGCCTGCCGCGTCGGCCGCCTCCTGCACTGCCTGCAGCGTGGCGCCGGCCTGCACGGTGATGGTCGAGCCGTCGGCGTCGAGCGCCTCGATCGCGGCCATCCGCTCGAGCGAGAGCACCACGCAGTCGGCCATCGGCGTGGCCCCGCCGGTCAGGCCGGTGAGGCCCGCCTGCGGCACCACCGGATGGCGGTGCGCGTCGCAGATCCGCATGACGGCCGCGACGTCCTCGACCGTGCGGGCGCGCACCAGCGCGACGGGCGCGCAGCCCGGCTCGGCCGGCACGTTCCAGTCGCGAAGGTGGCGCGCGTCGATCGGTCCGGCCTCGAGGACGGCGGGGTCGAGCTCGGCGCGCAGCGCGGCGAGGACGGCGGCGGCGCGTTCGGGGAGGGCGGCGGGTGCGTTCATCGGGGTGTCTCGGTGTCGGGGTCGGGCACGTGCGAGCGCGGGTCCGGCGTCGCGGCGTCGCTGTCCGGCGCGTCGGCGGCCGCGGCGCCACGGCGGATGGGGATCGCGCCCGCGGCGATCGTCGGGGACACCGGGCCGGGTTCCTGCACCGGGTCGACGTCGAAGGCGATGTCGCCGTCCGGGTCGGGCACGCCGGTGGGCGCCAGGCCCGCGAAGTCGAAGGCCTCGCGGTCCATCAGGTGCGAGGGCACGATGCTCGACAACGCCGAGAAGATGGTCTCGACGCGCCCGGGGAAGCGCCGCTCCCAGTCGCGCAGCATGGCCTTGGCGTCGCGGCGCTTGAGGTTCTCCTGCGAGCCGCACAGGTTGCACGGGATGATCGGGAAGGCCTTCCAGTCGGCGTAGGCCTCGAGGTCGGTCTCCTTCACGTAGGCCAGCGGCCGGATCACCACGTGGCGCCCGTCGTCGGACACCAGCTTGGGCGGCATGCTCTTGAGCTTGCCGCCGTGGAACAGGTTCAGGAAGAAGGTCTCGAGGATGTCGTCGCGGTGGTGGCCGAGCGCGACCTTGGTGGCGCCGAGCTCGTCGGCGACGCGGTACAGGATGCCGCGCCGCAGCCGCGAGCACAGCGAGCAGGTGGTGCGTCCCTCGGGGATCACGCGGCGCACGATCGAGTAGGTGTCCTGCTCCTCGATCCGGAACGGCACGCCGACCGAGCGCAGGTAGTCCGGCAGCACGTGCTCGGGGAAGCCGGGCTGCTTCTGGTCGAGGTTGACCGCGATCAGTTCGAAGGAGATGGGCGCGCGCTCGCGCAGCGTGCGCAGCAGGTCGAGCATCGCGTAGCTGTCCTTGCCGCCCGACATGCAGACCATCACGCGGTCGCCGTCCTCGATCATCCCGAAGTCGCCGATCGCCTCGCCGACCTGGCGGCACAGCCGCTTGTGCAGCTTGTTGCGCTCGTGCTCGACCTTCTGCTGCGCGCGCGTGGCGGGCGGGAAGGGCGGGGTGGGCTGGACTGCGGCGCTCATTCCGGCTTCCTGCGATGGATCTCGACGCCGACCTCCTCGACGTCGTCGAACGCGGTGTACTTGTGGACGCGCACGCGCACCGAACGCACTTCGGCCATCGCGAGCAGGCGCTCGACGACGCGGTCGGCCAGCGTCTCGAGCAGGTTGATGTGCCCGTCGCGCACCACCTCGATCATCGCGGCGCGGATCGTCTGGTAGTCGAACACCTCGTCGAGCTTGTCGCGCGACGGATGGAAGCGGGTGTCGGCGATCTGCAGCTCGGCGTCGAGCTTGAGCGGTTGCGTGCGGTTCTTCTCGTGGGCGTGCACGCCGATCTGCGCGTCGATGCGCAGGCCGCGGATGAAGATCGACTGGGTGTCCACGGTCAGGAGCCCTCGGGCGGCATGAAGCTCACGTCGCGCGGCAGCGGACGCAGGTGCTGGCCGCCGTCGCACAGGATGGTCGAGCCGGTGATGGATCGGTTCGCGACCGCGAACACCACCGAGGCGGCGACGTCGGCCGCGGTGCTCGAGCGGCCGAGCGGGGAATGCGAGCGGTGCGCCTGCGCGAACGTGGTGTCGTCCTGCAGGTAGCTGGGCAGCGTGAGGCCCGGCGCCACGCCGACGACGCGCACCCGCGGCGCGAGCGCCTGGGCGAGCATGGTCGTGGCCGCGGCGAGGCCGGCCTTCGACAGCGTGTACGACAGGAAGTCGGGGTTCTGCGCCCAGAGCTTCTGGTCGAGCAGGTTCACCACCACGCCCTCGGCGCCCTCGGGGAGCAGGCGGTGGAGCTCGCGCGCGAGCAGCACCGGCGCGGCGAGGTTGGGCAGCAGGTGGGCCTGGAACGACGCGAAGGAGATGTCGGCGGCCGAGTCGAACTCGAAGCGCGACGCGTTGTTGACCACGCAGGTGGCCGCGCCGAGCGCCTCGGCGAGGGCCGGCAGCAGCGCCAGCACCTGCGCCTCGTCTTCCAGGCGCGCCTGCAGCGCGACCGCGCGCCGCCCGAGCGCGCGGATGGCCTCGACCGTGGCGCTGGCGTCGTCGCGCGAGCCGCCGTAGTGCACGCCGATGTCCCAGCCGGCATGCGCGAGCGCGACCGCGATCTCGCGGCCGAGGCGGCGCGCGGCACCGGTGACGAGGGCGACGCGAGGGGGGGCGGCGGGAGCGGTCATGGACCCGGAAGTGTACCCGCGCGCCTGTGGGCGGGCGCCCGCGGGCACCCTCGGGCGGCGCGGCGCGG
>JAIYAG010000425.1 GCA_027489195.1 Burkholderiales bacterium
CGCAGCCGCGCGTCGCCGTCGAAGGCCATCGCCCGGAAGGTGTCGGGGATCGCGGGCGGGTCGGTGTCGAGGGTCACGGTCGTCTCCCGGGACGGAACGGGCGGTACGTGTCGTGCGGGGCGTCGGCGGGCCGCCGTCAGGCGCCCCGTCGCATCAGCATCACCACGGCGCCGATCGCGAGCGCCATCGCCACGAAGCCGGCCGCGCAGTCGCGCCCGAGTGCCGCGGTCCCGGCGACGCGCGCGAGGCCGGCCTTGAAGACCAGGTTCGCGACCACCGCGATCGCGATCGCCGTGGTCGCGGTATCGGTGCCGATGTCGCCGACGCCGTGCAGGCGGGTGACCGCCAGCGTGATCGCGTCCACGTCGGTCAGCCCCGAGACCGCCGCGACGGCGTACAGCGCCCCGTCGCCCAGGCGCTGCGCACCGACCGCGGCCAGCAGCGACACGAGGCCGTACGCCAGCCCGAAGCCGAGCGCGACCCGCAGGTCGGTCGGGTTGCGTACCTCGGGCAGCGGCGCCGCAGCCTCGCGCCGTGCGCGCGGCAGCAGCCACGCAGCCACCGGCAGGCAGGCCGCGATCGCCGCGCCGCCGACGGCGGCGACGCCCGGCAGCAGGCGCGGCTGCGCGATGGCCGTCAGCAGCGCGAGGCGCACGAGCATCGTCAGGTTCGACAGCAGCACCATCGCGGCGGCCATCGCCGGCCCGCCGCCGGCCTTCGCATGCCGGGCGAACACCAGCGTGGTCGCGGTCGACGACACCAGCCCGCCCGCCACCGCCGCGAGCGGTGCGCCATGACGGCGGCCCGCGAAGCGCAGCAGCAGCCAGCCGACGAGCCCGACGCCGGCCACCAGCACCACCATCAGCCAGATCTCGCGCGGGTTGAGCGATCCCTGCGGACCGAACGCGCGGTCGGGCAGCAGCGGCAGCGCGATGAAGGTCAGCGCGCCGAACTGCAGGATGGGGACGAGGTCGTCGCGACCCAGGCGCCCGGCGACACCGTGCAGTTCGCCCTTGAAGACGAGCAGGGCGGCGACCACGATCGCGACCGGAACGGCGAGCCGCTGCTCGCCCAGTCCGCACAGCAGCCCGAGCGCGCCGGTGACCACCATCGCGACCATCGAGGTGGTGGGCGCCTCGCCCTGCCGCGCGTGGTCGTGCCAGTAGGCGGTGACCGCGATCGCGGCGACGATCGACAGGCCCACCGGCACCAGCAGCGGCTGCTCCAGGCGCCGCGACAGGTCCGCCGCAAGGGCACCCAGCAGCGCGATCAACCCGAAGGTCCGGATCCCTCGCGAGTCGCCCTTGCGTTCGCGGTCGATCCCGATCAGCAGGCCGATCGCGACCGCCGTGCCCAGCCCGGGGCCGGCGGCGAGCAGGGTCTCGTCCATCCCGCCCGCCGCCATTCGGGGCCCTGCGGCTCAGTGCGCGAACAGCACCGGCACGGTCATCGACTCGAGGATGGTGCGGGTCGCGCCGCCCATCACGAACTCGTAGGCGCGCGAGTGGCCGTAGCCGCCCATCACCAGCAGGTCGGCCTGGAAGTCGTCGGTCCGCGACAGCATCTGGTTGCCGATGTCGACGTCCTTGGAGGTCGAGCCCGAGACGTTGGCCTTGACGCCGTGGCGCGCCAGGAAGGTCGCGATGTCGGCGCCGGGCACGTCGCCATGGCCGCCGCGGCCGGCGCGGGCGTTGAAGGTGGTGACCTGCACCTCCTGCGCCCGGCGCAGCAGCGGCATGGCCGAACTCACCGCGCGCGCGGCCTCGCGGCTCGCGTTCCAGGCCACCATCGGCCGGTGGCCGATCGTCGCGAACTCGCCGGCATAGGGGACGACCAGCACCGGTCGGCCCGAGCCCATGATCACGCGACCGATGAAGTCGGGCGTGACGTCGTTGGCCGCATCGTCGTCGTACTGGCCGACGACGATCAGGTCGGCGTAGCGGCCGTGCTCGTTGACGACCGTGGCCGGGTCACCGGTCTCGCTGCGCCACTCGACGGCCCGCCCGAGCGTGGGCGCGATCCGGTCGAAGGCGGCGCGCGCCTCCGCGTCCTTGCGCTCCTGGAAGCGCAGCAGCTCCTGCGCGACGAAGGCGCCGCCGTCGGCGACGAAGGGCTCGCTGTAGAGCGGCGACATGATGCTGTAGAGCGCGACCAGGTGCGCGTCGTGCGCATCGGCCAGGCGGGCTGCGGCCTGCAGGCGCCGGCCGGCGCGCTCGGTCGAGTCGAAGTGGGCGAGGATGGTCTTGTAGCCGAAGCTCATGTCCGCTCCTGAAGGTCTCGGTGAGGGGCGCGCCGCGTCGGGGCGGGCGTCCATGGGTGACAGCGTACGGCGGCGCGCGTCGCTCGAGTTGACCTGCGTCAATGGACCCGGGCGGGCCCGGGCAGCCGCTCGACCGATGATGATCCGGCCGCGCCGGCCAAGCCGGCAATCCCCGGCGGCCGGAGCGGCTACCATGTCGGTCCCGTACGGAGCCGACATGAACGCGCTCGACCGACTCAAGACCCTGACCACCGTGGTCGCCGACACCGGCGACTTCAACACGATGAAGGCGTACGCCCCGCGCGACGCCACGACCAATCCGACGCTGATCCTCAAGGCGGTCGGCAAGCCCGAGTACCGGGGGCTGCTCGACGAGACGGTCGCGCAGCACCGCGGCGAGCCGCTCGAGGCCCTGGTCGACCGGCTGCTGGTGCGCTTCGGTCGCGAGATCCTCGCGATCGTCCCGGGGCGCGTGTCCACCGAGGTCGATGCGCGGCTGTCCTTCGACGCCGAGGCCACCATGGCGCGGGCGCGGCGCATCGTCGCGCTGTACGAGGCGGCCGGCATCGGACGCGAGCGCATCCTGGTCAAGATCGCCGCGACCTGGGAAGGCATCCGGGCCGCCGAGCGGCTCGAGCGCGACGGCATCCACTGCAACCTGACGCTGCTGTTCGGCTTCCCGCAGGCCGTCGCCTGCGCCGATGCCGGCATCACGCTGATCTCGCCGTTCGTGGGCCGGATCTACGACTGGTACCGCAAGCGCGACGGCACGGACTTCGACGGCGAGTCGGATCCCGGCGTCGCGTCGGTGCGCCGCATCCATGCCTACTTCAAGAAGTTCGGTTATCCGACCGAGGTGATGGGCGCGAGCTTTCGCAATGTCGGCCAGATCCTGGCGCTCGCCGGCTGCGATCTGCTGACCATCAGCCCGGAACTGCTCGAGCAGCTGCGCGCCTCGGACGCCGAGGTGCCGCGCCGGCTCGATCCGGCCGCCGCGGCGAAGGCCGCGATCGAGCGGGTGCGTTTCGACGAGAAGCAGTTCCGCTTCGAGCTGAACGAGGACGCGATGGCGAGCGACAAGCTCGCCGAAGGGATCCGGGCATTCGTCGCCGATGCCCGCAAGCTCGACGGTCTGATCGCGGCGGCAGGCGCCGCCTGATCCGGTGGTGGACCGGCGCGCCGGCGGCGCGCGGACGCAGGGCCCGGCGCCTCAGCCGCGCCCGGTGCTGCCGAAGCCGCCCGCGCCGCGCTGGCTCGCGGTGAAGTCCTCGACCACGCGAAAGCGTGCGCGGGCCACCGGCACGATCACCATCTGCGCGATCCGGTCCATCGGCTGCACGGTGAAGGTACCGGACTCGCCCGACTCGACCGGATTGCGGTTCCAGCACGAGACCATCAGCGGACCCTGGTAGTCGGAGTCGATCAGGCCGACCAGGTTGCCGAGCACGATGCCGTGCTTGTGCCCCAGCCCCGAGCGCGGCAGCAGCACCGCGGCGTAGCCGGGGTCGGCGAGGTGGACCGCGAGGCCGGTCGGGATCAGCACCGTCTGGCCCGGCGCGATCCGCAGCGGCGCGTCGATGCAGGCACGCAGGTCGAGGCCGGCGCTGCCGTCGGTGGCATAGGCGGGGAGCGCGTCGCGCATCCGCGCGTCGAGCACTTTCAGGTCGATGTCGATCATGGGGCGTCCGGTGGGCGCGGCCTGCGCGAGCGGTTGCGCAGCACGAGGAAGGCGACGACGGCGCCGACGACCAGCAGGCCGGTCGCGTCGCCGAGGTCGTGCGTCGCCGCGGACAGGATCGACAGCAGGATCCACAGCGCCGCCACGCCGAAGAGCACGAGCACGATCCGGTCCTTGAGCGGGCGGCTCGACCAGATGGCGACCGCGCCGGCCACCGCCGCAGACGGGTCGGGCAGGGCGCCGGGCGAGGCGGCGCGCGGCGGCACGGCGCGAGTGCGGCCTTCGGCCATCCCGGGCGGGCCGTAGGGGGCCGCCGCCCGGGCGGCGGCCGGCTGGGGATCGGCGTGCGCCGTCCCGCTTCCGTGACCGAAGCCCGCGGTATCGGTGTCGCCGGACGCGCGCGCGGCGCCGGACGCAGGCCCGTCGTCGGCGGCCGGCGGGCCGCCGCCGAAGCGCGGATCCTGCGGCCGCTGCCCCATCGTCGCGGGCGCCGTCGGCGAGCCGGTGAAGCGGCCGGCGCGGGCGGCGCGCGAGTCGGCGTCCTCGAGCCCGAGCGTCTCGTCGACCCGCATGCGGTGCGCCGAGGGCGCGCTCGCCGCCTCGAGCAGCCGCGCGAAGTCGCCGTCGCGCGGCGCGCCGCCCAGCTCGCGGGCGCCCGCGCGCCCCGGCTCGGGCAGGGCCATCAGCAGCGCGCCTGCGGCAGCCGGCGCGCGATCTCGCCGACCAGCGCGGCGGCGAGCCGGGTCTTGCTCGCGCGCGGCAGCGTGGTCGTGCCCTGCGCGTCGATCAGCAGCAGCTCGTTGTCGTCGCGCCCGAAGGTCGCCTGGCCGATGTTCCCGACCAGCAGCGGCACGCCCTTGCGCCGGCGCTTGTCCTGGGCGTTGGCTTCCAGGTCCTCGGTCTCGGCGGCGAAGCCCACGCAGTAGGGGCCGCCGGGCATCGAGGCGACGCTCGCCAGGATGTCCGGGTTCTGCGCGAACTCGAGGGCCGGCGGCCCGCCGCCTTCGGTCTTCTTCAGCTTGCGCGTCGAGGCGTTCGCGACGCGCCAGTCGGCCACCGCGGCGACCGCGACGAACAGGTCCTGTCCGGCGAGCTCGGCCTGCACCGCTGCGAGCATCTCGCGCGCGCTGCGCACGTCGACGCGGCGCACGCCGAGGGGCGCGTCGAGCGCGGTCGGCCCCGACACCAGCACCACCTCGGCGCCCGCGTGCCGACAGGCCCGCGCGATCGCGTAGCCCATCTTCCCGGACGACAGGTTGGTGATGCCGCGCACCGGGTCGATCGGCTCGAAGGTCGGTCCGGCGGTCACCAGCACACGGCGCCCGGCGAGCTGCTTGGGCGCGAAGAAGGCGATCGTCTCCTCGACGAGCTGCTGTGCCTCGAGCATGCGGCCGTCGCCGGTCTCGCCGCAGGCCTGCTCGCCGGCGCCCGGCCCGAGCACCGCGACGCCGTCGGCGCGCAGCGTCGCGACGTTGCGCTGCGTGGCCGCGGCCGACCACATCTGCCGGTTCATCGCGGGGGCCACCAGCAGCGGGCAGTCGCGCGCCAGCACCAGCGTCGACAGCAGGTCGTCGGCCAGTCCGTGCGCGACCTTGGCCATGAAGTCGGCGGTGGCCGGGGCGACCAGGATCGCATCCGCGCCGCGCGACAGGTCGATGTGCGGCATGCCGTTGTCGATGCGGCCGTCCCAGGCGTCGGTGTAGACCGGCCGGCCGGTCAGCGCCTGGAAGGTCGCGGTGCCGATGAACTTGGTGGCCGCGTCGGTCATCGCGACCTGAACGGTCGCGCCGCGCCGCTGCAGCTCGCGGGCCAGCTCGCAGGCCTTGAACGCGGCCACGCCGCCGGTCACGCCGAGCAGCAGGTGCCGGCCGGCGAGCTCGCCGTCGGCGGGCGGGGCGATGGGCGAGGGGACGGACGAGGAGCCGGACGAGGAAGCGGTGGCGTCGGTCATTCAGCGACTCTTGCGGACCCGCAGCAGTTCGTCAAGGACCAGCAGGACGGCACCGACGGTGATCGCCGAGTCGGCGACGTTGAAGGCCGGGAAGTACCAGCGGTCGTTCCAGTGGGCGAGCAGGAAGTCCAGCACCTGGCCGTGGACGAACCGGTCGATCACGTTGCCGATCGCGCCGCCCAGGATCAGCGACAGCGCGCCCGCGAACAGCCGCTGCGTCGAGTGGCCGATCAGCAGCCACAGGATGAAGGCCGACGCGCCGATGCCGATCGCGATGAAGAACCAGCGCTGCCAGCCGTCGGCGGCCGCCAGGAAGCTGAAGGCCGCGCCCGGGTTCCAGACCAGCGTGAAGTCGAAGAAGCCGGGGATCACCGTGACGCGCTCGCCGTTGGTGAAGCGCGAGAACACCCACGCCTTGGTGATCTGGTCGAGGATCAGCACCAGCGTGGCGAGGGCCAGCCAGGTGCGCAGGCTCGGCTTGGCGGAGCGGCGGGCCATCGTGCGCGCCTCAGGCCGCGTGGCGCGGCTCGGCCGCACCGGAGCGCGTGCCGGTGCAGCGCCCGCAGAGCTCGGGCTGCGCCGGGTCGTGGCCGACGTCGGCGCGCCAGTGCCAGCAGCGGCCGCACTTCGCATGCGTGCTCGGCGTGACCGTGATGCGCCCGGTCGCCGAGTCCTCGGCGCCGACCTCGCCGTCCTCGGCCTCGCGCAGCCGCGCCGCCGAGGTGATCAGCACGAAGCGCAGGTCGTCGCCCAGGCTGGCGAGGTCCTCGAACAGCGTGCCGTCGGCGGCCACGTCGACCTCGGCCTGCAGCGACGAGCCGATGGCGCCGGTCGAGCGCACCCCCTCGATCGCGCGCATCACCTCGCCGCGCCAGGTGCGCAGGCGCGTCCACTTGGCGAGCAGCGCCTCGGCGTCGGCCACCTCGGGGTAGACATGCCAGGTCTGCGTGAAGACCGTCTCGCCCTGCTCGGCCCAGGCCTTCGCATCGAGCAGCGGCCAGACCTCCTCGGCGGTGAACGACAGGATCGGCGCCATCGAGCGCACGATCGACTGCGTGACATGCCACAGCGCGGTCTGCGCCGAGCGGCGCGCCAGCGACTTCGGCGCGGTGGTGTAGAGCCGGTCCTTGAGCACGTCGACGAAGAACGCGCCGAGGTCCTCCGAGCAGAAGGTCTGCAGGCCGGAGACGATCGGGTGGAACTCGAAGCGACCGTAGGCGGCGACCACGTCGGCCTGCCACTGCGCGCCGCGCGCCAGCATCCAGCGGTCGATCTCGAGCAGTTCGGCGACCGGCACCGCGTCGGCGACCGGGTCGAAGTCGGCGAGGTTCGCGAGCAGGAAGCGCAGGGTGTTGCGGATCCGGCGGTAGGCCTCGACCACGCGCTTGAGGATCTCGTCGGACAGCGACAGCTCGCCCGAGTAGTCGGTGGAGGCCACCCACAGCCGCAGCACCTCGGCGCCCAGCGTGTCGGAGACCTTCTGCGGCACCACCACGTTGCCGAGCGACTTGCTCATCTTGCGGCCGTCGCCGTCGACGACGAAGCCGTGCGTGAGCAGCGCCTTGTACGGCGCGACGCCGTTGATCATGCAGGAGGTGAGCAGCGACGAATGGAACCAGCCGCGGTGCTGGTCGCTGCCTTCGAGGTACAGGTCGGCCGGGAAGGTCGACTGCGCGGCGTGCGAGCCGCGCAGCACCGTCTCGTGGGTCGTGCCCGAGTCGAACCAGACGTCGAGTGTGTCGCGGTTCTTCTCGTACGCGTCGGCCTCGTCGCCGAGCAGCTCGCGCGGATCGAGCGTCTGCCAGGCCTCGATGCCGCCGCGCTCGATGCGCTGCGCGACCTGCTCGAGCAGCTCGGGCGTGCGCGGATGCAGCGCACCGGTCTCGCGGTGCACGAAGAACGCCATCGGCACGCCCCACTGCCGCTGACGCGACAGGGTCCAGTCGGGGCGGTTCGCGATCATCGCGTGCAGTCGGGCCTGCCCCCAGCCGGGATAGAAGTCGGTCGCGTCGATCGCGGCCAGCGCGCGCTCGCGCAGCGTCGGGCCGCTCTTCGGGGTCACGTCCATGCCGGCGAACCACTGGCTGGTCGCGCGGTAGATGATCGGCGTCTTGTGGCGCCAGCAGTGCATGTAGCTGTGCGGGTACTTCGCGACCTTCAGCAGCGTGCCCGCGGCGCGCATCGTCTCGACGATCTTCGGGTTCGCGTCCCAGATCTTCTCGCCGCCGAACAGTGCCAGCGTGCTCGCATAGCGGCCGTCGCCGGTCACCGGGTTGAGGATGTCCGCGTCCTTCAGGCCGTAGTGCTTGCAGGACAGGAAGTCCTCGATGCCGTAGGCAGGCGAGGAGTGGACGATGCCGGTGCCCGCGTCGAGCGTGACGTACTCGCCGAGGTAGACGGGGGCCACGCGGTCGTAGAACGGGTGGCGGAACTCGAGCAGCTCGAGCGCGCGGCCGGTCGCGGTCGCGAGCACCGTGCCCGCGGGCAGCCCCCACGACGCGAGGCAGGCCTCGATGCGCTCCTTGGCGATCAGCAGCGTCACCGGCGCGCCGTCGCGTTCGGTCGCCACCAGCGCGTACTCGAAGTCCGGATGCAGGTTGAGCGCCTGGTTCGCGGGCAGCGTCCAGGGCGTGGTCGTCCAGATCAC
>JAIYAG010000636.1 GCA_027489195.1 Burkholderiales bacterium
GCTGGCGCGTCGAGCTGCTCGGTGACGGCCGGCGCTACCGGCTGGCCTTCGTGTGCGCCGGCCTGCCCGATGGCGTCGTCTACCAGGCGGACATGGCGCCGGCGGCCGGTGGCTGGACGACGCTCGAGCTGCCGCGGACGGCCTTCGTCGCGCGCTTCCGCGGCCGCGCGGTGCCGGATGCGCCGTCGCTGCTCGCATCGCGCGTGCGCGAGATCGGGCTGCTGATCGGCGATCGGCAGGCCGGTCCCTTCTCGCTCGGCCTGAGGCGGATCGCGGCGCTGCGGGGGTGAGGCCGGGCGTGCCCCGCCCGTCGGCGCGGCTAGGGCTGCGGCTGGGGGCCGGGCGAGGCGGGTGCCGCGGGTGTCGTGGGTGTGGTGTTTCCCGGCCCCTCGCGAGGCACGACCCGCGCCGCGAGCGGCGGCGCCCACCGCTCCGGCGGCACCGACTTCGCGTCGCCGGGGTCGCCGAAGTAGTGCGGCGACATGATCTGCACGCCGTTCTCGTTGAACACGTCCTGGATGTTCGCGTGCAGGGTGCTCAGGATCTCGGCGCGGGGCCGCGGCTGCTCGGGGACGGCCTGGCAGACCAGCCGGTACTGCGGATAGAAGTCCGAGAGCGCCACCTGGAAGACCTTCGGCGCTGGCTCCGCGAGCACGCCCACGGTGCGCCGCGCGGCCTCGAGCAGCATCGCGTGGACCTGGCGCCACGGCGTGTCGTAGCCGATGGTGACCTCGGTGTCGAGGACGAAGCCGCGGCCCTTGACGGTGCGCGAGTAGTTGCGCGTCACGGTACCCATCACCAGCGAGTTCGGCAGCGTCAGCTCCTCGCCGCGACCGGTGCGCACGCGGGTGGTGAAGGTGCCGAGCTCGACCACCGTCCCCTCGTGGCCGTCGATGCTGACGAACTCGCCGATCCGAAGCGTGCGGGTGTACATGATGACCAGGCCGCTCGCGCCCTGGCCGATCAGGCTCGAGCCGCCGAGCGAGATCATCACGCCGACCAGCACCGACAGGCCCTTGAAGGCCTCGGTGCCGGAGCCCGGCAGGTAGGGGTAGGCCATCGCGATCGCGAACAGCCAGATGCCGAGTGCGCCGAGCCGCTTGGCCGGGCCCACGGTGTCGGTGTCCAGCCAGTCGAGGGTGCCGGGCGTGCGGGCCGCGCGGTCGAGGAAGGCAGCGAGGCCGCGCGCGGCCATGCCGGCGAGGAGGAAGATGACCGCCGCGACCAGCAGGTCGGGCAGGGCGCCGAGGATCCCGCCTGCCAGCGTCGACAGCATCCCGAGCAGGAAGCGGTTCAGCTGCTCGCCCCAGGGCCGCGTGTAGGCGAAGTGCTGCAGCACGAAGCCCAGCCACTCGTAGGCGATCACGGCGGTCACGGCCCAGCGCAGGCCGACCAGCGCCGCGCGCACGCTGCCGAGCAGCCGGTCGCGCTGCAGCAGCTCGGTGCCGCGCAGCTTCAGGCGTTCGGCGCTGCTGTCGGCGACCCGCAGCAGCCGGCGGCCGAGCGCACGGAACAGCGCGCGGCAGCCCAGCGCGAGCGCGGCCGCCACGACGGTGGCCGCGGCCGCGATCAGCAGGCTGCGCAGCAGGCCCGACAGGTCGCGGGCCTCGCGGGTGGCGGCGATCGCCTCGCGGAGCTGCGCGACGGCGAGGCGCGCGGCTTCCTCGGCGGTCTCGCCGCGCTGGCGGTCGGCGTCGTCGGGCTGGACGATGAAGGCGAAGCGGCCGTCGACCTTGACGACGGTGCCCAGCGGCTGCGCCTCGGTCTGGACCTCGCCCGGCCCGCCGAGCGCCAGGGTCTCGTCGATCGCGTGGCGTGCGCGGCGTGCGCGCTCGGCCGGGGTGCTCGCGAAGAGCGGCGCGCGCATCACGACGATGGGGCGGTTGAAGACCGTCAGCGTCGCCTCCGGCGCAGCCGGAGCGCTCGCGGGCAGCGGCGCAGAGGGGGGCGCTGCGGGAGACGGCGTGCCGGCGCCCTGGACGCCCGGGCCCTGAGCGACGAGCGCCGTGGGCTGCGCTGCCGGTGGCTGGGCGGTGCCGGAGGACGGCAAGGGCGCCTGCGCGAGCACGGCCGATGGTTCCGGGACGCGCTGCGCTGCGGGCGTGCCCGCCATCGCCGCCGCGGCGACCCCCACCAGCCCCGCGGCGGCCCAGAGCCGGCCCGCGGCCGCCAGGCGTCCGAAGCGTTCGCGCATCACCGTCCTCTTCCCGATCGTCATGGTCGCCCGACTGTGCCACGAAAGCTCGGCCGCAACGAAGCGGGGCCAGTGCCGCCACGCGCTGCGGACCGGATCGCGAACGGCAGGGCGTCGTCGCTGAACCTCCGACGCGGCCGTGCTACGTTCTCGCTCCCACGCGGGCGAGCCCCGCGCCCCGAGAGGAGACACGCATGAAGCCCCTGAACTGCCTGCTGTTCGCGGCCGCGCTCGCGGCAGCCGCGCCGGCCTTCGCATGGCCCGAACGACCGGTGCGCGTGGTGGTGCCCGCACCGCCCGGCAGCTCGCTCGACGTGATCGTCCGCGGCCTGGCCGAGCCGCTGCGGCTGCGCTGGGGGCAGCCGCTGGTGGTCGAGAACAAGGCGGGCGCGGGCGGCATGATCGGCATGGACACGGTCGCCAAGGCGCCGCCCGACGGCCACGTGCTCGGCATCGGCTTCAACGGCCCGATCGCCTTCGGTCCGTTCATGTACCGCAAGATGCCCTACGACCCGGCGAAGCAGCTGATGCCGGTGGTGCTGACGACCTCCCAGCCGAACGTGCTCGCGGTCTCGGCGAGCAATCCGGCCAACACCGTGCCGGAGTTCGTCGCCTGGGCCAAGCGCCAGGGCGATGCGCTCAACTACGGTTCGGTCGGTGCGGGCAGCTCCTCGCACCTGACCATGGAGCTGTTCCGCCGCACCGCGGGCTTCCAGGCGACCCACGTGGCCTACAACGGCTCGCCGCCTGCCGCGACCTCGCTCGCCGCGGGCGACACGCAGGCGCTGATGACGGTGGCGCCGGCGCTGCTGCCGATGATCCAGTCGGGCCGCGTCAAGCTGCTCGGCGCCACCAGCACGAAGCGCAGCGAGGTGCTCAAGGACGTGCCGACGCTGGCCGAGCAGGGCTACCCGGGGTTCGAGGCGCTCGCCTGGAACGGCCTGTTCGCCCCGGCCGGCACGCCGGCCGAACTGGTGAGGAAGATCGCTGCCGACGTCGACGCGGTGCTGCGCGACCCGGCGGTGCGCGACGCGCTCGCCAAGCAGGGGCTGGTCGCCGGCGGCGGCACGCCGGCCGAGTTCTCCGCCTTCATCGAGACGGAGTCGCGCAAGTGGGGCGCGATCATCCGCGACGCGGGCATCACGCTCGACTGACGGCGGACTACCTCGGTTCGCGGTCGACGCTGCGCCGCGGGCGGTCCACGAAGGCCTGGATGCCGGCCTTCGATTCCGGGGTGGCGGCCACGTTGCAGAAGTTCTCGACCGCGGCCGCGACACCGTGGCGGTAGCCGTGGCCGGTGTCGTTCTCGCGCACGAAGGCCTCGCGTGCCATCCGCATGACGCGTTCCGGCTTGGCCGCGAGCACCTGCGCGAGCGCATGCGCGGTCTCGAGCGCCGTGCCGGGCTCTGCGATGCGGCTCGCCAGCCCGAGCTCGAACGCCTCCTGCGCGCCGAACGAGCGGCCGGTGAACAGCAGGTCGAACGCCCGGTGCTTGCCGATGATGCGCGGCAGGTGGGTGAAGTGGATCGCCGGGATCACGCCGACGTCGATCTCCGGATAGCCGAGGTCGGCGTCGCGGTCGACGACGATCAGGTCGCAGGAGATCGCCAGCGTCATGCCGCCGCCGCGCGCCGTGCCGTTGACGGCCGCGATCGAGGGCTTGCCCAGGCGGTACTGCAGGTCGGTGAATCGGGTGTAGAGCCGCTCGAGCAGGGCGCGCACGCCATCGCCGTCGGCGCGCGAGAACTGCTTGAGATCCAGGCCGGCGCAGAAGCGTCCGGGTACGGCGCTGCCGAAGACGACCGCGCGCGCGTCCGCGTCGGCGGCGGCGCGCTCGAAGGCCGCGAGCAGCGCGTCGAGCATGCCGACCGTCAGCGCGTTGACCGGCGCGTGGTCCATCAGGATCTCTGCGACGCCGTCGGCGACGCGGTAGCGGACGGACGGGGCGGCGGTGCTCATGGTGTCTCCTCGAGGGTCGGCGCCGCGCTCGGGCGCGGCAGGCCTCGATGGTGACACGTGCCTCGCGCCGCCCGCGCGTGCGCGGGGCGCGAAGCGGCACGCCCGGGCGGGGCGCGCCGCGTGAGGCTCAGTGCGCGCGGGCCTTGAGCTCGAGCCGGCGGCGGTGCAGCACCGGCTCGGTGTAGCCCGACGGCTGGCTCGTGCCCTCGAACACCAGGTCGCAGGCGGCCTGGAAGGCGATGCCGTCGAAGCCGGGCGCCATCGGGCGGTACGCCGGGTCGCCGGCGTTCTGCCGATCGACGACGGCGGCCATCCGCTTCATCACGTCCATCACGCGGTCGCGGCTGGCGACGCCGTGGAACAGCCAGTTGGCGATGTGCTGCGACGAGATGCGGCAGGTGGCGCGGTCTTCCATCAGGCCGACGTCGTTGATGTCGGGCACCTTCGAGCAGCCCACGCCCTGGTCGACCCAGCGCACCACGTAGCCGAGGATGCCCTGGGCGTTGTTGGCCAGCTCGGCGTCGATGTCGGCATCGCTCCAGGTCGGCGATGCCGCCACCGGGATGTGCAGGATGTCGTCGAGCTTCGCGCGCTTGCCGCCGCGCGCGATCTCGGCCTGGCGGACCAGCACGTCGATCTTGTGATAGTGGGTGGCGTGCAGGGTCGCCGCGGTCGGGCTCGGCACCCAGGCGCAGTTCGCGCCGGCCTGCGGATGGCCGATCTTCTGCTGCAGCATCGCGGCCATCAGGTCGGGCATCGCCCACATGCCCTTGCCGATCTGCGCGCGGCCGGCCAGCCCGCAGGCCAGGCCGACGTCGACGTTCCAGAGCTCGTAGGCCTGGATCCAGGCCTGCGCCTTCATGTCGGCCTTGCGGACCATCGCGCCGGCCTGCATCGAGGTGTGGATCTCGTCGCCGGTGCGGTCGAGGAAGCC
>JAIYAG010000003.1 GCA_027489195.1 Burkholderiales bacterium
CTGACCTGCAAGCGCAAGACCGACCGCCCCGCGAAGGGCGACGGACCGGGCCAGGGCGTGGTCGCCTGGGACGTGCAGGTGACGAACCAGGACGGCGCCCTGGTCGCCTCTTACGACATCCTCACACTCGTCGCGAAACGCACCGCGGCCTGAGCGCCCTGCGCCGCGTGCACGGCGCACCGCGACGGCACGCGGTGCGCGGTGCACGCACCCGGGTCGTGCACGAGACGCCCAGTTTTTGTAGACAGACGACACCCGGATTGCCGACAATCGTGCCGTGACCTCGTCGAACGGGGTCGGTGTCGATGGCACGCCTCGTGCTTTGACACGACGATGCGGAGCGCACGATGAGCCAGCCTCAACGCCTGACCCTGGAGGACGTGGTCCACCGGTACGCCGGTTCGACCGCGGTCGACCGAGTGTCGCTCGACATCGAGCCCGGCGAGCTGGTGGCGCTGCTCGGGCCCAGCGGATGCGGCAAGACCACGCTGCTGCGGATCATCGCCGGCTTCATCGCACAGACCTCCGGGCGCGTGGGGATCGGCGATCGCTGCGTCGATGCGCTCGCGCCCCGCCAGCGCGAGGTCGGCATCGTCTTCCAGAACTACGCGCTCTTCCCGCACCTGACGGTCGCCGACAACGTGGCCTACGGACTGGCGGCCCGCGGCGTCGCGCGTTCGGCCCAGCGGGCACGGACTGCCGAGATGCTCGAGCTCGTGCAGATGGCCGCCCTCGCCGAACGCCTGCCGCGCGAGCTGTCGGGGGGCCAGCAGCAGCGCGTCGCGCTCGCGCGGGCGCTCGCGGTGCAGCCGCGCATCCTGCTGCTCGACGAGCCGTTCGCGGCGCTCGACAAGAACCTGCGCCTCGACATGCAGATCGAGATCAAGCGCATCCAGCGCGCCGCCGGGATCACCGCGATCATCGTGACGCACGACCAGGAAGAGGCGCTCAGCATGGCCGACCGGGTCGCGGTGCTGAACCGCGGGCGGCTCGAGCAGTTCGACACGCCGTCGGCGGTCTACGACCGGCCGGCGACGCTCTTCGTCAACCGCTTCGTCGGCAGCGTCAACGCGGTCTCGGGCACGCTGTGCTCGATCGACGGCGCACGCGCGAGCGTGGAGCTCGCCGGCGGCCTGCGCCTCGAGGCGCGCGCGCCCTCGGTGCCGATCGCGGTCGGCGCCGAGGTCATCGCCTGCGTGCGTCCGGAGAACCTGCGCATCGTCGAGGCCGATGCCGGCTTCGGCGGCACCGTGGAGATCGGCATGCCGCTCGGCGCGATCGTCGTCCACGAGATCGTCGGCGACGACGGGCGGCGCCTGAAGCTCGCCGAGCCCCGACAGCCCGGCGTCGAGCCGCGCGCGCCCGGCACCGCGGTGCGGCTCGCGCCGGTCGCCCCCGAGACCGTGTCCCTGTTCCCCGCGCCCTGAGCGGCCCGACCGACCCCAGCCCGCACCTCTGCCCGCTTCCCTTTCCGACGACCTCATCCTCCCCTTCGAGCCGAGACCCACGATGCCCAACCGACGCGACGCACTCTCCGCAGCCCTGACACTGGGCGCGCTCCAGCTGTTCCCCGCGCTGTCGCACGCCCAGGCCCGCCGCCTGGTGTTCGCGACCTTCACCGGCAGCTGGGAGGAGGCGCACCGCGACGTGCTGGTGCCGCATTTCCGCCGCAACAACAACAACGCGGAGATGACGCTCGACCCGATGCTGTCGGTCGACCAGATCGCGAAGGTCACCGCCGCCCGCAACGCACCGCCGATCGACGTGATGCTGCACGACCCGGGTCCGGCGCTGGTCGCGATCAGCCAGGACCTGGTCGATCCGTTCCCGGTGGCCACCAGCACACACTACAAGGACCTGATCGCCGAGGCGCAGGACCCGATGGGCCCGGCCATCTTCTTCCAGGCTGTGGGCCTGACGTACAACCCCGAGAAGGTCAAGACGCCGCCGACTTCGTGGGCGGATCTCTGGAAGCCCGAGTACAAGGGCCGCGTCGGCATCACCAACCTGAATTCGACGCTCGGCACCGGCTGGCTGGTCGAGGTCTCGAAGATGCGCGGCGGCTCGGAGACGAACGTCGAGCCGGGCTTCAAGGCGATCGAGGAGCTCAAGCCGAACCTCGCCGCGGTCGCGGCCAACCCCGGCGCGCTCGCCACGCTGTTCCAGCAGGGCCAGATCGACATCAGCCCGGGCAACTTCAACGCGATCCAGATCCTCAAGGCCCGCGGCGTGCCGGTCGAGTTCGTCAAGCCCAAGGAGGGCACGATCGCCTTCAAGACGACCGCGCACGTCGTCAAGAACTCGCCCAACAAGGCGCTCGCGGCCGCGCTCATCGAGTCGGCGATGTCCCCCGAGGTGCAGTCGCGGCTGATGAAGAGCCCCTACCTGATCGTCCCGACCAACACCAAGGTCGCGATGGAAGGCGAGATCCAGAAGGTGCTGGCGCGCGACCACGCCGACCTCAAGAAGAGCTTCGTCTTCCAGGACTGGAAGAAGATCAACGAGCAGCGTGCCTCGTGGATCGAGCGCTTCAACCGCGAGATCCGCGTCTGACATGGCGGCGAGCGCGTCCGGCGTCGCGGGTCGCGGCGCCTCGCCCCTGAGGCTGGCGCTGCCGCTGGCGCTGTTCTCGGTGCTGTTCTTCGTCGCGCCGCTGGTGCTGCTCGGCCTGATCAGCCTGTACGACGACACGCAGATGACCGGCATGGGGCTCGCCCAGTGGCGCAAGCTGCTGGGCGACAGCTTCACCTGGCGCGTGCTGGGCTCCACGCTGTGGCTCGGCGTGCAGGTCACCGCACTGTGCCTGGTGATCGGCTTCGCACTGGCCTGGGCCTACGTGCGCTGCCCGCGCTGGCTGCAGACCACGCTGATCATCGTCATCGTGCTGCCGCTGCTCACCAGCGTGGTGGTGCGCACCTTCGCGTGGATCGTGATCCTCGGCCGCCAGGGCATCGTCAACTCGCTGCTCGCCGCGATCGGCTGGATCGATTCGCCGCTCAAGCTCCTGTACACCAACGGCGGGCTGGTGGTGGCCCTGGCCAACGTGCAGCTGCCGCTGATGACGCTGCCGCTGATCACCGCGCTCCAGAAGCTCGATCCCAACCTGCAGGACGCCTCCGCCGCACTCGGCGCCGGCGCCTGGACCACGTTCCGCCGCGTCACCGTGCCGCTCGCGCTGCCCGGCATCCTCGCCGGCTGCCTGCTGACCTACGCGGCGGCCATCACCGCGTTCATCACGCAGTCGCTGGTCGGCGGCGGCCAGATGCTGTTCATGCCGATGTACCTGTACCAGCAGGCCTCGACGCTGCAGAACTGGCCGTACGCCGCGGCGATCTCGATCCTGTTCCTGGTCGCGGTGCTGCTGTGCGTGTCGCTGTTCAACGCGCTCGGCCGGCTCTCGCGCGGCCTGGCGCCGGCCTGAGCGGACGAGGCACGCCATGGCCCGTCGCCGCATCGATCCCCAGACGCTCGCGCTGCACGGCGTGCTGTGGGGACTCGCCGTCTGCGCGATCGCGCTGCTCCTCGCGCCGACGGTGATCGTCGTCGTGGTCTCCTTCACCAGCGGGTACTCGCTGCGCTTTCCGCCGCCGGGGTACTCGCTGCAGTGGTACCAGGCGCTGATCGATGCCTGGCAGCTGCACTTCGCCGCCAGCAACAGCCTGAAGGTCGCCGCGGCGAC
>JAIYAG010000341.1 GCA_027489195.1 Burkholderiales bacterium
AAGCCGCCGCGGCTGGCCGGGGCGGCTTCGTCCACGGCGGCGGCCTTCGGCGGCGCAGCGGGCGCCTGGGCGACGGCGAGCGGCCCCACGACCGCCAGCAGCGCGCCGGCGAGGCTCCGGGCGACCCATCGTGCGACAATCCCCATCGACCAAATTCTATCGGAGAATCCCGATGTTCCTGGCAGGCAAACGCATCCTCATCATGGGCTTGCTGTCCAACCGGTCGATCGCGTACGGGATCGCCCGGGCGTGCCGGGCCCAGGGCGCGGAACTCGCGTTCACCTACCAGACCGACCGCTTCAAGGACCGGGTCACCGACATGGCGGCCGAATTCGGCTCCGATGCGGTGTTTCCGTGCGACGTCGGCGACGACGCGCAGATCGCGGCACTGTTCGCGGCGCTCGGCGAGCGCTGGGACGGGCTGGACGGCGTGGTCCACGCGATCGCCTTCGCGCCGCGCGAGGCGATCTCCGGCGACTTCTTCGAGGGCTTCTCGCGCGAGGCGTTCCGCGTCGCCCACGACGTGTCGGCCTACAGCTTCGCGGGGGTGGCGCAGGCCGCGCGCCCGCTGATGGCCGGCCGCAAGGGCGCGCTGCTCACCATGTCCTACCTCGGTGCGGTGCGTGCGGTGCCGCACTACAACGTGATGGGCATGGCCAAGGCCTCGCTGGAGGCGAGCGTGCGCTACATGGCCTCGAGCCTCGGACCGACCGGCACGCGGGTCAACGCCATCTCGGCCGGCCCGATCAAGACGCTCGCCGCTTCGGGCATCAAGGGGTTCTCGAAGCTGCTGGACTATGCCGAGCAGAACGCACCGCTGCGCAAGAACGTGACGATCGACGAGGTGGGCAACGTCGCCGCCTTCCTGATGTCCGACCTCGCCTCGGGCGTCACCGGCGAGATCACCTACGTCGATGCCGGCTTCTCGATCACCACCGGCATGCCGGCGGTCGAGTAGCCCGAGGCCCGCCCCGACTCGACTCGATCCGCCACGCCGCGCCCCGCCCCGCCGAGGAGACACCGAATGCGCCGATCCGCCACCGCCCTGCTCGCCGCACTCGCCCTCGCCGGATGCGCGAGCCTGCGGCCCGACGCCCCGACCTGCCCGACCGATGCGCAGATCGCCGACACCGTGCGCCGCTACGTGGCGCTCGAGCCCGAGCCGAACCCGCCGGAGTCGATGACGATGGCCGGCGCGGTCTGCGGCCGCGACAAGCTGGTGCGCGCGCTCGGCGCTTCGCAGGGGCGCGTGGTCGGCTACAAGGCGGGCCTCACCAACACCGCGGTGCAGAAGCGCTTCAGCTGGAACGCGCCGGTCCGCGGCACGCTGTTCGAGCGGATGATCGTCGCCGACGGCGCCGAGGTACCGGCGAAGTTCGGCGCGCGTCCGCTCTTCGAGGCCGACCTGGTGGTCGAGGTCGGCAGCAGCGCCATCCACGATGCGAAGACGCCGCTCGAGGTGCTGGGCGCGCTTCGCTCGATCCGTCCGTTCATCGAGCTGCCCGACCTGGTGGTGCAGGAGCCGGCCAAGCTCGGCGGCGTCGGCATCACCGCGATCAACGTCGGCGCCCGTCTGGGCGTGCTCGGCGCGCCGATCGCCGCGAGCGCGGACCCGAAGCTGGCCGATGCGCTGCGCGACATGACGGTGCGCCTGGTCGACGCGACGGGCAAGGAACTCGACACCGGCCGCGGCAGCGCGATCCTCGAGCATCCGCTGAACGCGGTGATCTGGCTCGCCCAGGACCTGAAGCAGGCCGGCATCGTGCTCAAGCCCGGCGACCTGCTGTCGCTCGGCTCGTTCTCGCGGCTGCTGCCGCCGCAGCCGGGCACCACGGTGCGCGCGGTCTACGAAGGGCTGCCCGGCACGCCGTCGGTGTCGGTGCGCTTCCGCTGAGGGCGGACGAACGGTGCTGCGGCCCGGCATCCCGCCCGAGCAGACGCGCGACCTGCTGCTGCGCGTCCTGTCGGTCCAGGCCTCGCTGGCGGGCTTCTCGATCGCCGCGATCGGGCTGATGCGCTTCAGCACGCGCTCCGCGGCGTTCTCCACCTTCGCGGACGACCTGCTCGGCCTGTGCGCGCTGGTCTTCCTGGTCTCGACCTACCTGACGTTCTGGGCGCTGCGCACGCGCAGCGACGCGCGGATGCAGTGGCTGGCGCGCTGGGTCGACGGCCTGTTCCTCGCCGGGCTGACCGGTCTGGTCAGCGCGGGCTTCATGATCCTGTACGCCGTGACCTGAGCGGCGCGGCCGGGGCGCGCGGCCCCGGCCCGCTCAGCCGGGGTCCGCCGGACCATCGGCGCCGGCCGCCGTCGACGGCACCATCCCCGGCATCGACTTCGCGCGCCGCTCGAGCCACCAGCCGGCCTGCGGCGGCACCAGCCCGAACGGATCGACGCCGAGCTTGGCGGCGGCGTCCATCGCCCAGTTCGGGTTCCACAGCATCTCGCGGGCGAGCGCGATCAGGTCGGCGTCGCCGTCCTGCAGCACGCGCTCGGCCTGGGCGGGATGCACGATCAGGCCGACCGCCATCGCGCGCACGCCGGCCTCGCGCTGGATCGCACGGGCGAACGGCACCTGGTAGCCGTAGCCGATCGGCGCGCTCGAGACCGGCCGCGGGGTGATGCCGCCCGCGCTGCAGTCGATCACGTCGACGCCGAGCGCACCGAGCCGCCGCGCGAGCGCGACGCTGTCGGCGGGCGCCCAGCCGGCATCGTCGTCGATCGACAGGCGCACGAAGAGCGGCTTGTCGGCCGGCCACGCGGCGCGCACGCGCTCGGCGACCTCGAGCGCGAAGCGCATCCGCTTCTCGGGTGTGCCGCCGTACGCGTCCTCGCGCCGGTTGGCCTGCGGGGACAGGAACTCGTGCAGCAGGAAGCCGTGCGCGCCGTGGATCTCGACGACATCGAAGCCGGCGGCGTGGGCCCGCTCGGTGGCACGGCCCCAGGCCTCGATCACCTGGCGGATCTCGGCGACCGACAGCTCGCGCGGCACCGGCGATGCCGCGTCGGCCGCGAGCGCGCTCGGCGCGACCAGCTCCCAGTCGTCCCAGTCGGGGATCGCGTCGCTGCGCACCAGCGGGCCGCCGCCCTCCCAGGGACGGGCCACCCGCGCCTTGCGCCCGGAATGTCCGAGCTGGATGCCGCAGGCAGCGCCGCAGCCGTGCACCAGGTCGACGATGCGCGCGAGCCCGGGGACGAAGGCGTCGTCCCACAGCCCGAGGTCACCGACGGTGCCGCAGCCGCGCCGCTCGATCTTGGTCGACTCGACCATCACCAGCCCGGCACCGCCCGCGGCGAAGCGCCCGGCGTTCATCAGGTGCCAGTCGTTCGGATGCCCGCCGATCGCGGCGTACTGGTGCATCGGCGCGACCACGATCCGGTTCTTGAGCGTCAGCCCGCGCAGCGCGAGCGGCGCGAACAGCAGCGGCGACGCCGCGGCCGCGCTCACGCCCGCACCTCGATCGCCGGCTCGCCGTCGACGAAGTCGCCGATCACCGCGGCCCGCTCGAAGCCGTCGCGCCGGAAGACCGCGAGCACGTCGTCGAGCGCCTCGGGCGCGCAGGCCACCAGCAGGCCGCCGCTGGTCTGAGGGTCGGTGAGCAGCGCCCGCTCGAGCCCGCCGATACCCTCGCCCAGCCGTACCTCCCCGCCGTAGCCGTCCCAGTTCCGCGCCGAGGCGCCGGTCACGAAGCCGCGTTCGGCGAGCGCGCGCACGCCGTCGAGCAGCGGCACCGCCGGCCAGTCGAGCCGGACGACCAGCCGCGCCCCGCGCGCCATCTCGAGCGCGTGGCCGAGCAGGCCGAAGCCGGTGACGTCGGTCAGCGCATGCACGCCCGCGAGCTCGGCGAGGCCGCGCCCCGGGGTGTTGAGCCGCGTGGTCGCCGCGATCATCGCCGCATAGCCCTCGGGCGAGAGCTGGCCCTGCTTCAGCGCGGCCGACATCACGCCCACGCCGATCGGCTTGCCCAGCACCAGCAGGTCGCCGGCGCGGGCGCCGCCGTTGCGCCTGACCCGGTCGGGGTGGACGAGGCCCATCACCACCAGCCCGTAGATCGGCTCGACCGAGTCGATCGTGTGGCCGCCTGCGATCGGGATGCCGGCTGCCGCGCAGACCGATTCGCCGCCGGCGAGCACGCGGCCGATGGTCTCGAGCGGCAGCCGGTCGATCGGCATGCCGACCAGCGCGAGCGCCATGATCGGCGCACCGCCCATCGCGTAGACGTCGGAGATCGCGTTGGTCGCCGCGATGCGGCCGAAGTCGAACGGATCGTCGACGATCGGCGTGAAGAAGTCGGTGGTCGCGATCAGCGCCTGGTGCTCGTTCAGCCGATAGACCGCGGCATCGTCGGCGGTCTCGATGCCGACCATCAGCTGCGGCGGCACCGGCATCCGCGCGCTGTCCTTGAGGATCTCGGCGAGCACGGCGGGGGCGATCTTGCAGCCGCAGCCGCCACCGTGGGAGAAGGCGGTCAGGCGGATCGGGCCGGGGGGCACGGGGGCGTTCATCGGGGTCTCCGGAGGGGCGATTCGAGCAGCGTCTGGACGAGGGCCCGTACCGCGGCGCGCTCGCGGTCGGGCGCGAACCGCGGCGCGAGCGCGGCACCGCGGGCACGCAGTGCGTCGACGAAGGCCGGCTCGTCGCGGCAGCGCACGATCAGCGCGGCGAGTGCCGCGTCGTCGCCGACCGCGAAGAGCCCGGGAAAATCGTCGCCGAGCAGGCCGACCGAGCCGGGGATGCGCGAGGCCAGCACCGGCACGCCGCTGGTGAGCGCCTCGATCAGCACGTTGGCCCCGCCCTCCATCACCGAGGGCAGCAGCAGCACGCGGCCGCGGGCGATGAGCCGGCGCGCCGCGGCGTGCGGCAGCGACCCGCGCCGCTCGATGCGCGGATCGGCGGCTGCGGCCCGCGCGAACGCCTCGCCGCAGCCCGCCTCGCTGGTGCCGCCGACATGCACCAGCCGCAGCGTCGGGTCGGACAGCCGCGCGAGCGCGCGCACCGCGGTCATCGGATCCTTCTCGGGGCGCAGGTGACCGACCAGCAGCAGGTCGACGGTGCGCCGGCGCGGCGGCAGCGGCCGGCGCGACGGGGCCGACTGCTCGATCACGAGGGCGCGCGGCCGCACCGCCTCGGGCAGCGCGTCGGGGCCGCGCGACTGCAGGCACACCAGCCGGTCCGCCAGCACCAGCGAGCGCTGCGCGACCGGATCGGTGTCGATGTCGCGATACAGGTCGGTGCCGGTCATGACCAGCGCGATCGGGATGCCGGCTTCGGCGGCCCGGGCGATCGCCCCCGCCGAGCGCCGCGCATGCAGCGCGACGATCACGTCGGGCCGCGCCGCCGCGTCGCCATCGAAGCCATCCGCCGCGGCCCAGTCGGTCCGCACCGCCACCCGATGCCCGGCGCGCAGGAACTGGGCCCAGCGGCGCGCCGTCTGCCAGTTGCCGTTGTTGGCAGCCGCAAGCGCCGGTGAGATGATCGCGACCCTGGGAGAGCGCAGCACGGATACCGATGGCTGGAGTGGGCCGTCCGACCGTACCGACGCAGAGCACGACGATGGGACGCACGGTTCCGACACGGGAGCGGATGGGTTGAGGCGGGCAGGACGGGACGAACTGGCACGCGCGCTGCTCGACACCCGGGATTCTACGCGGCGGCTCATCGACAGCCTGCAGCCCGGGCAACGCACCGTGCCGCAATGGCCGATCCTCAACCCCCCCGTCTGGGAGCTCGGCCACGTCGGCTGGTTCCAGGAGCGCTGGTGTCTGCGCCGCGCCGCGCCGGGTCGCCCGCTGCCGCCGTCCCGGCTCGCCTCCGCCGACCTCTGGTTCGACTCCTCGAGCATCCCTCACGAGGCGCGCTGGTCGCTCGACCTGCCGCCGCTGGAGACCCTGCACGCCTGGATGGACGAGGTGCTCCAGGCCAGCATCGCCCGCCTCCACGACGAGGCCGACGACGAC
>JAIYAG010000199.1 GCA_027489195.1 Burkholderiales bacterium
CCGGATCCGCTCGTGACGGCCCCGGCCCCGGGCCGGCCGGCGGCTCGCGTACGATGCGCGCCATGCCCCGCGCCGCCGCCGCCCCGCGCTGTCCCTGTGGTCACGATGCCGCCTACGACGCCTGCTGCGGCCGCTGGCATGCCGGTCCGCTGCACCGGTGCGCCCCGGACGCCGAGTCGCTGATGCGCTCGCGCTACAGCGCCTACGTGCTCGGGCTGGTGCCCTACCTGCTCGACACCTGGCACCCCCGCACGCGGCCCGCGACGCTGGCACTCGACCCGGCGACGAAGTGGCTGGGTCTCGAGGTCCGGGCCCGCCGCAGCGTCGACGAGCACCATGCCACGGTCGAGTTCGTCGCCCGCTGCCGGGATGCGGGCCGCGCGACGCGGCTGCACGAGACCAGCCGCTTCGTGCGCGAGGACGGCCGCTGGCTGTACGTGGACGGCGATCCGGGCTGATCGGGCGCTGATCGGGCGCGGTACCGGGCGGGTGCCTCGCGGCCGCGGCCTGGGCACGGTATCCGAGCGCTATCATCGCCTCCGATGCGCGGTGCAGTCGACGCCGCGCGCGACACGAGGAGACACCCCATGGATCGCATCCCTGCCGCGTCCGCCCCGGCGCCCGCGCGCCGCCGCGCACTGGCCGCGCTCGCCGCACTCGCCGCCGCCCCGGGCGCGGCCCGCGCCCAGGCCTACCCGTCGCGCACGCTGAGGATCGTCGTGCCGCATGCGGCCGGCGGCAACTCCGACGCCTTCGGCCGGATCCTCGCGCAGCGCCTGGCCGAGCGCATCGGCCAGCCCGTGGTCGTCGAGAACCGCACCGGCGCGGGCGGCACCATCGCCTGCGCGAGCATCGCGCGCGCACCCGCCGACGGCTACCAGATCGTCGTCGCCGACACCGGCACGCATGCCATCGCGCCGCAGCTCTACGGCTCGCGGCTGCAGTACGACGTCTTCAAGGACTTCACGCCGGTCTCGCTGGCCGCGACCTTCCCGACCGTGCTGCTGCTGCATCCGTCGGTGCCCGCGACGACCGTGCAGGAGTTCATCGCGCTGGCGAAGTCGCAGCCCGGCAAGCTGACCTTCTCGTCGGCCGGCACCGGCAACGGCTCGCACCTCGCGCAGACCGTCTTCCTGCACGCCGCGGGCGGGCTCGACATGATCCACGTGCCCTACAAGGGCGGCGCGCCGGCGATCCAGGCGCTGATCGCAGGCGAGGTGCAGATGACCGCGGTGAGCGTGAACACCTCGCTGCCCCACATCCGTTCGGGCCGCGCCCGCGCGCTCGCGCTCGCCTCGAGCAAGCGCTCGCCGGCGCTGCCCGATCTGCCGACGCTCGCGGAATCGGGCGTGCAGGGCGGCGAGGCCGACAACTGGCTGGCGCTGCTCGCGCCGCCGGGCCTGCCGGCCGACATCGCCGCCACCCTGGCGCGCGAGGTCAACGCGACCCTCGTCCTGCCCGAGGTGCGCGAGAAGCTGGCCGGCCTCGGCCTGGAGGTGGTCGCCGGCGGCAGCCAGGCCTATACCGAGCTGCTGCGGCGCGACGTCGTGAAGTGGACCGAAGCGGTCAAGCGCAGCGGCGCGGTCGCCGACTGAGCCGGGACGGGCGGCCGCGGCGCTCGGCTCGGCCGAGCCGGGCACCGTGGCCGGAGGGTGGACAAACCGCCTGGACATCGTGTCCCGACGGCGGCCGCACCGGCCGACCGGCCGAAAAGACCCTGGACAAAACCCGGACATCGGGGCGCTGCGCGCGGTCGCGGCGCGCCTCCGGGCACCGCGCCGCCGGTGCGAAGGCCACGGTACCGACCCCGGGCCAGCGCCCTGGAACCGACCGGCCCCGGGCATCGGGCGTGGTCGGATCCGGTGCCGGGAACCCGTTGCGGCATGCGGTTCTCCGGGATGTCCGGGCGCCGACGGCGCGCCCGGCAGCGCGCCGCGAATCCAAGGCCCAGCTTGGACTGACGCGATGCAGCAGAACCCGTTCGCTTCCGTTCGTCTCCCGCCGGACGCGTCCGATCGGGCGACTGCATGATTTTCGAGACGACGCGCCCAAAGGGATTGTTGCGTTGCACCAGAAGGCCCTGTAGAGTTCGAAGCGTCTCCTCCACCTCCTCAAATGGTGGTTTCAGGCCCGAACCTCACGGTTCGGGCCTTTTCTTTTCCGGCGCCGGATGCCCCGTGCCAGCAGGCACCCGTCCCGTCCGGCCAAGCTGCGCGGCCCGCGCGAACGGCTTCGATTCACGCGGCGCCGGCAGCCGGTCCGTGCGGCGCGACAGGCCGACGACTGTCAAGCCTGGGTGACACCCCCCCCTGTCCGCGTCGTCATGCGACCCCGGCGATCGTCGGCGCCTGGCTGGCCGTCCCGGCCGCCGCGCCCGGTTCCACTCAGCGCTTCCTGCGCGCGCGGTGCACGTCGTGCGTGACGAACGCCGAGTCGCCCGCGCCCGGCGTGGGGCGCGCGAGCCAGTCCGGATGCGCGAGCGTGTCGCGCAGGTCCGCCAGGCCCGAGCGCCAGTGGTCGCGCATCGACAGCAGGCCGAACTGGTAGTCCTTGAAGTGCCCCTCGAAGTCCTTGTCGTCGAAGATCAGGTGCACGACGTTCACGCGGCGGTCGTCGGCGAGCGCCGCCGCGCGCCGTGCGGCCGGATGGCTGCGATGCTCCGGGGGCACCAGTTCCAGCAGCTCGCGCAGCAGCTTGGCCTGGTCGGCCTCGGCGCGCAGCACGTCGGTCACCAGCCGTGTGCGGCTCGAGAACTGGATGTCCTTCTGGCGGTTCGCGACCTCGAACAGGTCACGCGGCAGCGCGCCGCTCGCGCTCCAGAGGTCGACCTGGAACACCAGCGCGTCGCGCCGGTGCGACTGGCCGAGCACCGCCGCCAGCGGCGTGTTCGACACGATGCCGCCGTCCCAGTACCAGCGCTCGCCGACCTGCACCGCCGGAAAGCCCGGCGGCAGCGCGCCCGAGGCGATGAAGTGCTCGGGCCCCAGCCGCTCCTCGCGGTTGTCGAAATAGCGGAAGTTGCCGCTCTCGACATCGACCACGCCGACCGACACGCGCATCGAGCCGGGCGCGGCGATGCGGTCGAAGTCGACGAAGCGCTCGAGCGTCTGGCGCAGCGGCCCGGTGTCGTACCAGCTCGCGCCGCCCGGCCCGGGCCGGTGCACCGCCCACGGTGGCGGCAGGCGCGGCGCGAAGAAGCCGTTCTGGCCCTCGAGCAGTGCGCGCCAGGCCTCGCCGGCGTTGATCGCGACCATCGCCGGCTCGAAGGCCTGCAGCCACGGCTCGAGCATCGCGGGAATCGCGTTGACCGGCGAGGCCGGCAGCACCGGCGGGCGGCAGATCGTCTCCCAGAACTCGCGCAGCCGCTCGACGCGGGTCTCGGGCGGATTGCCCGCGACGATCGCCGCGTTCAGCGCGCCGATCGAGATGCCGGCCACCCAGTTCGGCTCGATGCCCGCCTGCGCGAGGCCCTCGATCACGCCGCCCTGGTACGCGCCGAGCGCACCGCCCCCCTGCAGCACCAGCCCGACCACCGGATAGCCGGCGGCCACCTCGGCGGGTGTCGGCGCGGGCTTCACGCGCGGCCTCGCGGGGCGCAGGGAGGTGCGGGCGCGCGGGCGCGGCCCTGGGGGCTGGCAATGTGCATCGGAGGCCTCGGGGCGGACGGGATCCGCGACGGCCCATCTTATCCGGCGGGCGCGTCCCGGCTCGCGATCGGCGCCGGCTCGAGACCGGCGCGCGAGCGCACGATCACCAGCGTCGACGCGGCGAAGCAGGCGGCGGCCGTCGCGATCGCCGCGCCGGGGCCCGCATGCAGCGCGATCAGGCCGCCGACGAGCGCGCCGAGCGGGCGCACGCCGTAGACCGCGAGCTGCACGGTCGCCCCGACTCGGCCGAGCAGCGCCGGCGGCGTGGCGCGCTGGGTGAGCGTCGTGCGGCAGACCTGCCAGAGCATCGGGCCGAATCCGACCAGCGCCTGCGCCACGAAGCCGGCCGGGGCTGCAGGCACCGCGAGCATCAGCAGCATGGCGACGGTCGCGCTCGCCGGTCCGCCGATCAGCACGGCACGCTCGCCCGCCCGCGCGATCAGCCGCGGCGCGGCGAGCGCACCCGCCAGCAGACCGGCCCCGTAGCCGGCCTGCGCCAGGCCCGCGCCGGCCGCATCGACACCGATCACGCCGAGCGCGTACGGCACCCATGCGGCGATCAGCACGAAGAAACCGACGTTGAAGCAGACCGCGCACAGCGCGATCGGGCGCAGCAGCGGATGCGCGGCGACGAAGCGCGCGCCCTCGGCGATCGAGCGGGCCATCGGCTCGCGGGTCGGCGCGCGCGGCGCGGCCGCGGGCCGTGGTGCCGGCTCCGGCCCGGGCCCGACGTGCGGGGCGGGCAGCGGCCCCTGCGCGGCCGCACGCACGCGCAGCGCGCAGGCGACCGCAGCGAGCGAGGCCGCCGCCGCCGCCGCGGGCGCCCAGCCTGCCGAGAACCGCTGCACCAGCACGCCCGCGATCACCGGCGCCACCAGCGTGACCAGCGCGCGGGCGAGCTCGATGCGCGCGTTCGCGCGCGGCAGGTCCGCGGGCGCCACGAGGGCACGGACCGCGGGCACCGCCGCGAGCACGAAGAGCACCGTGCCGGCCGATGCGACGAAAGCCGCCGCGGCCAGCGCGCCGCCCGACCCGGCGAGCACCGCCACGACCGCCGCGCTCCAGCCGGCCGCCGAGATCGCCTGCGCGCGGGCGAGCATGCGCACGGGGCCGATGCGGTCGACCCAGACGCCGCCCGGAAGCGTCACCGCGAGCCAGGCCGCGCCGTGCGCGGCGACGAGCAGGCCGACACCGGCCGCGTCCGCGCCGAGCAGCACCACGGCGAGCAGCGGCAGCGCCGCCAGCGCGAGCTGGTCGGCCAGGTGCGCGCCCGCGGCGGCGGCGAGCAGGGGCGCGGGCAGGGCGCGATGCGAAGAGGACGCGGCGGGGGCGGGGCGCGGGTGCATCGGACGAGCATGCCGTCCGCGGCCGACGGCCGCTCGCCGTTTCCGGACCCCGCGGCGTGACGCGTGTCCGGTGCGCGTTCAGCGCACGTTCAGCGCGCCCCCGAGCCTGCGCCGCCACTCCGACACCAGCGGCGGCTGCGCGGCCGCCAGCTCGAAGACCTGGACCATCCGCCGCCGGCCGATGTCCTCCTGGAACGCCCGATCGCGCAGCACGATCTCCAGCAGCTGCTCGAGCGCCGACTCCCATTCCTTGTACTCGATCCAGTACTCGGCGAGGTCGAGCCGCGCCTGCAGGTCGGTCGGATGCGCGGCCACGCGATCGAGCAGCTCGTGCGGCACCGGCGGCCTGGAGGCCTCGGCGGCCTCGGCCACCTGCTGCATCAGCGCCGCGACCTGCGGATCGGCCTTGGCGGCCGCCGACAGCGCATCGAGCTGGCCCTGGGCGGCGGCCGGCTCGCCCGTGCCCAGCAGCAGCTGCGCGTACAGCAGGCGGGCCGAGTCGTTCGACGGGTCGAGCGCGATCGCCTTCTTCGCATGCTCGGTCGCCGCGGCCTCGTCGCCCCGGTCGAGCGCGGCACCGGCCTGCTCGAGCTCGACGTCGGAGGGGTTCGGCATCAGCCGGTCGATGAACTCGCGCAGCTTGCCCTCGGGCAGCGCGCCCTGGAACTGGTCGACCGGCTGACCGCCGACGAAGGCATAGACCGTCGGGATCGACTTGATGCGGAAGTGCTGGGCGAGCTGCTGCTCGGCGTCGGTATCGATCTTGACGAGCTTGAAGCGCCCGCCGTAGGCCTGCTCGAGCTTCTCGAGCATCGGTCCGAGCGACTTGCAGGGCCCGCACCAGGGCGCCCAGAAATCGACCAGCACCGGCACCTGCATCGAGGCGTCGATGACATCGGCCTGGAAGGACTGGAGGGTGGTGTCGGTGCTCATGGCGTCGGCGGGTCGGTGGGATGGGAGACCGCGATTGTGCACCCGCGGGCCCGAGCGCCCGGCCGTACCCGTGAATGCCAGTGCTCGCTTCGCCATCCAGGGGCTTGGCTCCTGGGTCCGGAAGCCCCATCGGCGAGGGGTCCGTCCGCCGGCTCGGGGCGCCTCGGTGCTAGCATCGGCGCCAACCGGAGGTCCGCGATGGGCATGATGCTGCTGGGTATGGTGCTGTTCCTGGGGGTGCACTCGGTGCGCGTCTTCGCCGACGGCGCGCGCGATTCGCTGATCCAGCGCCTCGGCCCCGGGGCCTACAAGGGGCTGTACTCGCTGGCCTCGATCGCCGGCTTCGTGCTGATCGTCTGGGGCTACGGCCTCACGCGCACCGCGCCGGTGGACCTGTGGATGCCGCCGGTCTGGACCCGGCACATCGCCGCGCTGCTGACGATCCCCGCCTTCGTGCTGCTGGCCGCGGCCTACGTGCCCGGCACCGCCATCAAGGCCGCCGTCGGCCATCCGATGGTGATGGGCGTCAAGGTCTGGGCGTTCGCCCACCTGATCGCCAACGGCCGGCTCGCCGACGTCGTGCTGTTCGGCGGCTTCCTCGCCTGGGCGGTGCTGCTGTACATCGCGTCGCGCAAGCGCGACCGGCGCACCGGCACCCGCTACGTCGCCGGCCCGGCCTCGCGCGACGTGATCGCGATCGTCGCGGGCCTCGCGGCCTGGGCGGCCTTCGCGTTCTGGCTGCATGGCGCGCTCATCGGCGTGCGGCCGTTCGGCTGAGAAGCTGCGGATAAACCTACTGCGCGTCCCGATCCGACGCCTGCCCCACCGCCCCGATCTCCACCACGATCTTGCCCGGCGCCTCGCGCCGCTCGAGCGCGCGCAGCGCGTCGATCGCTCGCTCGATCGGGAAGCGCGCGCCCACCAGCGGCCGGAAGGTGCCCTGCGCGGCCAGCCGCGCGAGCTCGGCGCGGATGCGCGGCGCCTCGGCCGGGCGCTGGCGCAGCCACTCGCCGGCCCGCACGCCGATCACCGCATAGCTCTTGATCAGCACGTGGTTGGCGGCGAGCGCGGGAATGCGCCCGGCGGCGAAGCCGATCACCAGCAGCCGCCCGCCGAAGCCGATGCAGCGGGTCGAGCGGTCGAACACGTCGCCGCCCACCGGATCGAAGACCACGTCGGCGCCACGCCCGCCGGTCAGTGCCTTGACCTGCTCGTGGAAGTCGCCGCGCGAGGACACGAGGTGGGTGGCGCCCATCGGGCGCAGCCGCTCGAGCCAGGCCGGGTCGCTGCCGGTGGCGATCACGGTGGCGCCGAGCGCGGCGCCGAGCTGCACCGCGGCGGCGCCCATGCCGCCGGTGGCGCCGTGGACCAGCAGCGTCTCGCCGGCGCGCAACCCGCCGCGCACGACCAGCGCCACGTACGCGGTCAGGGCGCCGACCTGCCAGGCGGCCGCGGACGGCCAGTCCCAGCCCGGGGGCATCGCCGACAGCGCGGCGGCCGGGAACACCGCGTGATGCGCGATGGCGCCGGACTTGTCGGACACGCAGACCGCATCGCCGACCCGCCAGCCGACCACGCCCTCGCCCACCGCCGAGACCGTCCCGGCGCCCTCCATGCCGACCGTGAAGGGCAGCGCCGGCTTGTGCTGGTAGCCGCCGCGGGTCATCAGCAGGTCGGGGAAGTTCAGCGCGGCCGCGCGCATCGACACGGCGACCGCGCCCGCGGCGGGCGGCACCGGATCGAGTGCGTCGAGGGAAACGCCAGCGAGATCGTCGGCGAGGCGGTGGCAGCGCAGCGCGAGGGATCGGGGCACGGTCGGCTCCTCGGGACGGGCCTCAGTCGAAGATGGCGGTGGTCTGGTGGCTCACGGCCACCGGACGGCCAGCGGTGTCCCAGACTCGGGCGGTCTGGCTGGTGTAGCCCTCGCCCGCATGGCGCGTCTCGGTGTGGAGCAGCAGCCAGGCCTGCGGGTCCACGGTGCGCGGATCCACCAGGAACTCCAGCAGCCAGGTGAGCGAGGCGCCCGGCGCACGACGGGTCAGCGTCGACATGACCGGCGAGGGCGGCATGTCGCAGAGCGCGACCACGTTGGCCTCGCGGGCGGCAGGCGCGTCGAGCGCGGGGGGGATCGGTGCCTCGCCGGGCCCGGCGTCCTCGCCCTCGGTCGCCTCGCGCAGCCGCACCCACATCGACGAGGGCTTCATCGGCTGGCCGCTGTACGGGATCGCGCCACCCGCCCAGCGCTGGCGGTAGTGGCGCAGGAAGCCGGGCATGCGCTCGGGCAGGAACGGCGCCTCGCGCAGCTCGGCGGGGCCGCGCAGCTCGGGCATCGGCATGGCGGCGATCGCCTTGGAATCGCGCGCTGCGCCGAACAGCCCGACCATCAGGGCGCCCGCCTGTCCGCCGCTCGACAGCGTGCACTGCGCATGCGTGACGGCACGGCCCCGCCGCACCACGCTCGCCTCGGCGAGCGACTCGCCGCCGACCGCAGCCACGAAGGTCATCTGCAGCGCGCGCAGCGGCAGCGCGTCGCCGACGGCCGCGCGCATCGCGAGCACGCCGAGCGCGCCCTGCAGGCCGCCGAACGCGGCCTTGCCCTGCAGCCAGTCCTCGGTGACTTCGGCGCGCAGCGCGGCGCGGCCTTCGGGGGCGTCGGCCCGCGGCTCGGCGGTACGAGCGACGATGGAGGAGAAGCTCTGCATGTTCGATCCGCGGCCCGCGAGGGAGGGAGCCGGTGCCGCTCGAGGATGCCACAATCGCCGCCCGCACCCGTTCCACAGCGCCCCCCCGAGGAGACCCCCATGCGCATCGAGACGCTCGCCGTCCACGCCGGCCAGACGCCGGATCCGACCACCAAGGCCGTCGCCGTGCCGATCTACCAGACCGTCGCCTACGCGTTCGACAGCGCGCAGCACGGCGCCGACCTCTTCGACCTGAAGGTGGCCGGCAACATCTACACGCGGATCATGAATCCGACCGAGGACGTGCTCGAGAAGCGCCTCGCCGCCCTCGAGGGCGGCATCGCCGCGCTCGCGCTCGCCTCGGGCATGGCCGCCATCACCTACGCGATCCAGACCATCGCCGAGTCGGGCGACAACATCGTCTCGGCCTCGCAGCTCTACGGCGGCACGTACAACCTCTTCGCGCACACGCTGCCGCAGATGGGCATCGAGACGCGCTTCGCCGATGCGCGCCGTCCGCAGGACTTCGCCGCGCTGATCGATGCGCGCACCAAGGCGATCTTCTGCGAGTCGATCGGCAACCCGCTGGGCAACGTCACCGACTTCGCGGCGCTCGCCCAGGTCGCGCACGACGCCGGCATCCCGCTGATCGTCGACAACACCGTGCCCAGCCCCTACCTGTGCCGGCCCTTCGAGCACGGCGCCGACATCGTCGTGCACTCGCTGACCAAGTACCTCGGCGGACACGGCAACAGCGTGGCCGGCGCGATCGTCGACAGCGGCAAGTTCCCGTGGGCCGAGCATGCTGCGCGCTTCCGTCGCCTGAACGAACCCGACGTCAGCTACCACGGTGTCGTCTACACGCAGGCGCTCGGGCCCGCCGCCTACATCGGCCGTGCCCGCGTCGTGCCGCTGCGGAACATGGGCGCTGCGATCGCGCCGATGAACTCGTTCCTGATCCTGCAGGGCATCGAGACCCTGCCGCTGCGCATGGACCGCATCTGCGAGAACGCGGTCGCGATCGCCAGGCACCTGCAGTCGCACGCGAAGGTCGCATCGGTGAACTACGCGGGCCTGCCCGACCATCCGGACCATGGGCTGGTGCAGAAGTACATGGGCGGCAAGGCGTCCGGCATCCTGTCGTTCACGCTCAAGGGCGCGGCGGGCCGCGAATCCGGCGCGCGCTTCCTCGATGCGCTCAAGCTGTTCACGCGGCTGGTGAACATCGGCGACGCGCGCTCGCTGGCCACGCACCCGGCCTCGACCACGCACCGTCAGCTCGACGCCGCGGAGCTCGCGAAGGCGGGCGTCTCCGAGGGGATGGTCAGGCTGTCGGTCGGCATCGAGCACATCGACGACCTGCTCGAGGACCTCGAGCAGGCGCTCGCCGCCGTCTGAGCGGCGACGAACGGCCG
>JAIYAG010000615.1 GCA_027489195.1 Burkholderiales bacterium
ATCCCGATCATCAAGGCGCTGCGCGAGGGGCTGACGGCCAACCGCATCGAGTGGATCGCCGGGATCATCAACGGCACGACCAACTTCATCCTCTCCGAGATGCGCGACAAGGGCCTGCCCTTCGACGCGGTGCTCGCGGAGGCGCAGCGCCTGGGCTATGCCGAGGCCGACCCGACCTTCGACATCGAGGGCGTGGACGCCGCGCACAAGGTCACGATCATGTCCGCGATCGCCTTCGGCATCCCGGTGCAGTTCGACCGCGCGCACGTCGAGGGCATCTCGTCGCTGCAGGCCGAGGACATCCGATATGCCGAGAAGCTCGGCTACCGGATCAAGCTGCTCGGCATCACGCGGCGGCGCGAGCACGGCATCGAGCTGCGCGTGCATCCGACGCTGATCCCCGCAAAGCGGCTGATCGCCAACGTCGAGGGCGCGATGAACGCGGTCTGGGTCAAGGGCGACGCCGTCGGCCACACGATGTACTACGGCAAGGGCGCGGGCGCCGAGCCGACGGCCAGCGCGGTCGTCGCCGATCTGGTCGACGTGGTGCGCACCCTCACGGTGGACCCGGGCAACCGGGTGCCGCACCTCGCGTTCCAGCCGGACGCGATGGCCGACCTGCCGATCCTGCCGATCACCGAGATCGAGAGCGCGTACTACCTGCGGCTGCGCGTCGCCGACGAGCCGGGCGTGCTCGCCGACATCACGCGCATCCTCGCCGACGCGCGCATCTCGATCGACGCCGTGCTGCAGCGCGAGCCGGCCGAGGGCGAGCGCCAGACCGACCTGATCCTGCTGACCCACGTCACCATCGAGCACCGGTGCGACGATGCGATCCGCCGGATGGAGGCGCTCTCCACGGTGGTGTCGAAGGTCACCCGGATCCGTCTCGAAGACCTGAACTGACCGGCTCGAGCCGGACCCCCGACACATCCTGCCGCGGGTCCGCCCGCGGCGACCAGACCGGACCCACCGACCCATGCGTTACCTCTCGACGCGCGGCGGCATGCCGCCGCAGCGGTTCACCGACATCCTGCTCGGCGGGCTCGCGCCCGACGGCGGGCTGGTCGTGCCCGAGCACTATCCGGCGATCGACGAGGCGACGCTCGAGAAATGGCGTGCGCTGCCCTACGCCGACCTCGCCTTCGTGCTGCTGCGCCTGTTCTGCGACGACATCGCCGACGCGGACCTGCATGCGCTGGTGCGGCGCACGTATACGGCCGAGACCTTCGGCTCGCCCGACATCGTGCCGCTGCGCGGGCTCGAGACCGACCTGCACCTGCTGCAGCTGTCGAACGGCCCGACGCTCGCGTTCAAGGACGTGGCGATGCAGCTCCTCGGCCATCTGTTCGAGTACGTGCTGGCCCGCGAGGGCCGGGCGCTGAACATCCTGGGCGCGACCTCGGGCGACACCGGCAGCGCCGCCGAGTACGCGATGCGCGGGCGCCGCGGCATCCGCGTGTTCATGCTGTCGCCCGCCGACCGGATGAGCCCCTTCCAGACCGCGCAGATGTTCTCGCTGCGCGACGAGAACATCTTCAACATCGCGGTCGACGGCGTCTTCGACGACTGCCAGGACATGGTCAAGGCGGTCTCCGGCGACCTGCGCTTCAAGGCCCGCCACGCGATCGGCACGGTCAACTCGATCAACTGGGCGCGCGTGGTCGCGCAGGTCGTCTACTACTTCAAGGCCTGGTTCGCGGTCACCGCCGAAGGCGGCGCGCGCGAGGTCTCGTTCACCGTGCCGAGCGGCAACTTCGGCAACGTGCTGGCCGGACACATCGCGCGCCGAATGGGCCTGCCGATCCGCCGGCTGGTGGTCGCGACCAACGAGAACGACGTGCTCGACGAGTTCTTCCGCACCGGCGTCTACCGGCCGCGCGCGACCGCCGACACGCACCAGACCAGCAGCCCGTCGATGGACATCTCGAAGGCCTCCAACTTCGAGCGCTTCGTCTGGGACCTGGTGGGACAGGACGGTGCGCGCACCGCCGCGCTCTGGCGCGAGGTCGAGACCCGTGGCGCCTTCGACCTGTCGGGCACGCCGGAGTTCGCACGGATCGGCGCGTTCGGCTTCGTGTCCGGCGCGAGCAATCACGCGACGCGGCTGGCCACGATCCGCGAGACCGAGTCGCGCTACGGCCTCGTCGTCGACACCCACACCGCCGACGGCCTGGCGGTGGCGCAGCGCTGGCGCGAGCCGGGCGTGCCGATGGTGTGCCTGGAGACCGCGCTGCCCGCGAAGTTCGCCGAGACGATCCGCGAGGCGCTCGGCCGCGATCCGGGGCGCCCCGCGGCCTACGAGGGCATCGAGTCGCTCGCGCAGCGCTACACGCGGATGCCGGCCGACGTGGCGATGCTCAAGCGCTACGTCGCCGAGCGCGCGCCCGCGGTCGACGCGGCCCCGACCGCCGCGGCCGCCTGAGCGGCGCGGCGGACGCGGGCGTGAAGGTCTTCGGCTTCGCCGGCTACTCGGGCACCGGCAAGACGACGCTGATCGAGCAGCTGATCCCGCGCTTCGTCGCCCGCGGGCTGCGGGTGTCGCTGATCAAGCACGCCCACCACGCCTTCGACATCGACCAGCCCGGCAAGGACTCCTACCGGCATCGCGAGGCGGGTGCCGGCGAAGTGCTGATCACCTCGGCGCACCGCTGGGTGCTGATGCACGAACTGCGCGGCGAGTCCGAGCCCGACCTCGCGATGCAGCTCACGCGCATGTCGCCCTGCGACCTGGTGCTGGTCGAGGGCTACAAGCACGCCTCGATCCCCAAGCTCGAGATCCATCGCCCGTCGACCGGCAAGCCGCTCTTGCATCCCGGCGATCCGGACATCGTCGCGGTGGCTGCCGACGCGCCGGTGGCCACCGTGCTGCCGGTGCTCGACCTCAACGACTATGATGCGATCGTCGCCTTCGTGGCCGGCCGGCTGGGCCTGCTGCACGAGGCGCCGCGCGTCGCCACCGACCCGTCACGATGAACCGTCCCGCGCTGCTCGACTTCGACACCGCGCTCTCGCAGCTGCTGGCGCTCGCCGAGCCGCCCGCCGCCAGCCAGTCGCTCCCGACGATGGACGCGCTCGATCGCGTGCTCGCCGCCGACCAAGTCTCCACGCTCGACGTCCCGCCGATGGACAACGCGCAGATGGACGGCTGGGCGGTGCGCACCGCCGACCTCGCCGCGGGCGAGGCGCTGCCCGTCTCCCAGCGGATTCCTGCCGGCGCCTCGCCCGCGCCGCTCGCGCCACGCTCGGTCGCCCGGATCTTCACCGGCGCACCCGTGCCCGAAGGCGCCGACGCGGTGGTCATGCAGGAGCAGGCGAGCCTGGACGGCGAGCGCGTGCGCTTCGCCGCGGTGCCGCCGGCAGGCGAGTGGATCCGCCGCACCGGCGAGGACATCCGGCGCGGCGCGACCGTGCTCGCGGCCGGCACGCGGCTCACGCCGCAGGCGCTGGGCCTCGCGGCCTCGGTCGGACTGGCGACGCTGCCGGTGCGGCCGCGGCTGCGCGTGGCCTGCTTCTTCACCGGCGACGAGCTGGCGATGCCCGGCGAGCCGCTGCCGCCCGGGGCGATCTACAACTCCAACCGCTTCGTGCTCGGGGCGCTGCTGCGCCGGCTCGGCTGCGAGGTGGTCGACCTCGGCATCGTGCCCGACACCCTCGAGGCGACCCGCGCGGCGCTTCGCGAGGCCGCCCGCGGTGCCGACCTGATCGTCACCTCCGGCGGCATGTCGGTCGGCGAGGAGGACCACGTCCGGCCGGCGCTGACGGCCGAGGGCGAGCTGCGCACCTGGCAGATCGCGATCAAGCCCGGCAAGCCGCTCGCCTGGGGGCGGGTGCGGCGCGACGGCGGTCATGCGCACTTCATCGGGCTGCCCGGCAACCCGGTGTCGAGCTTCGTGACCTTCCTGCTGTTCGTGCGGCCGTTCGTGCTGCGGCTGCAGGGGGCCACCGACGTGGCGCCGCGCGTGCTGCCGATGCGCGCCGACTTCGACTGGCCGAGTCCCGACCGGCGCCGCGAGTTCCTGCGCGCGCGTACCAACGAGGCCGGCGGGCTCGACCTGTTCCCGAACCAGGGCTCGGCGGTGATGACCTCCACCGTGTGGGCCGACGGGCTGATCGACACCCCGCCGTCGCAGCCGATCCGGCGCGGCGACGTGGTGCGCTTCCTGCCCTACGCGGGGCTGCTGTGAAGGTCGAGGTGCTGTACTTCGCCGGACTGCGCGAGGCGGTGGGGTGCGCACGCGAGACGCTCGCGCTGCCCTCGGACGTCGTCACCGCCGGCGCGTTGCGCGAGCACCTCCGGGCACGCGGCGGCGCCTGGGCCGATGCGCTCGCCGAGGGGCGCACGCTGCGTGTCGCGGTCGACCAGGCGATGGCCGCGGCCGACACGCCGCTGCGCGA
>JAIYAG010000440.1 GCA_027489195.1 Burkholderiales bacterium
GCGCGGCGCGCTCGGCGAGCGGGGGCACGACGTCGAGGTGGTGCTGGCGATGCGCTACGGCGAACCGTCGATCCCGTCGGTGCTCGAGGGGCTGCGCGAGCGCAACGTCACGCGCCTGCTGGTGCTGCCGATGTATCCGCAGTACTCGGCGTCCACCACCGCGACCGTCTTCGACGAGGTCCATCGCGTGCTCGCCGGCTGGCGCAACCTGCCGGAGGTGCGCTGGGTGAGGAACTTCCACGTCGACGACGGCTACATCGAGGCGCTGGCCACGCAGGTGCGCGAGTCCTGGGCCCGCAACGGCCGCGGAGAGCGGCTGCTGATGAGCTTCCACGGCGTCCCCCGCCGCTCCCTCGACCTGGGCGACCCGTACCACTGCGAGTGCCATGCGACCGCGCGCCGGCTCGCCGAGCGTCTCGGCCTGGCCCGCGAAGAATGGGTGGTCACCTTCCAGTCGCGGTTCGGCAAGGCGCAGTGGCTGCAGCCGTACACCGAGCCGACGCTCGAGCGGCTCGCCCGCGAAGGCGTCCGGCGGATCGACGCGGTGTGCCCGGGCTTCGTCTCCGACTGCCTCGAGACCCTCGAGGAGATCGCGACGGAGGCCAAGGAGGCGTTCCTGCACGCCGGCGGCGAGTCGTTCCGGTACATCGAATGCCTGAACGGCGCGCCGGCCTTCATCGACGGGCTGGCCGGTCTGGTCGAGCGGCAGATGTCGGGCTGGCCGACGCTCGCGCTCGACGCCGATGCCTCGGTGCGTCGTGACCGCCTGCTCGTCGAGCGCCGCGCCCGTGCGGTGGAGCTGGGCGCGCAGACCTGAGGACCGCCCGCGGGAGCCCGGGCCGCCGTCGGTCGCGGGCCCGCGGCCTCAGGCCGGCGCGAAGGTCCGCACGATCCCGAAGCCCAGGCCCTCGGCGGCGGCCAGGTAGATCGGCGCTGCCTTGCGCTCGTTGGCGCGCCAGCGCGTGCCGCGTACCGAGTCGTAGCGGACACTGCCATCGGGATTTCGGCCCCCCTCCAGCAGTCCGCGCAGGAAGGCCACGCCCTCCCAGGTCGACTGGCCGAGCGCATTGAGCACCGGGGCCCGCTCGCCGAAGCGGCTCCAGTAGCGTTCGCGGAAGGCGCCGTTGCGGTCGGTCGCGAGCCCCGCGAAATAGCCGGACGCGACGTACAGGCCCTCGCTGCAGTCGGCACCCATCGCCAGCAGCCCGTTCTCCTCGATCGCGCAGCCCAGGCGCGGCATCCGCTCGGCGAGCCCGCTGTCGCGGAACGCCCGCCCGAAGTCGATCGCATCCTGACCGACCATCGACAGCAGGACGGCCTGAGCGCCACTGGCGCGGATCGCGTCGATCAGTCGATCGTGGTCGCAGTGGCCCAGCGGCACGAAGGCGTTGCCCACCACCGAGCAGCCGCGCTCGACGAGGCGGCGCTGCGCGAGCGCATGGGTGCGCCTCGGCCACAGGTAATCGTTGCCCGCCAGGAACCAGCGCGACAGCCGCCAGCGCTCGATCATCCAGTCGAGGGCGGGCAGCAGCTGCATCGCGGGGGTCTCGCCGATCGCGTACACACCGGCCGGCAGCGGGCCGCCTTCGTACAGCGGGGTGTACACGAAGGGTGCACCGGCGGACCCGGCTGTCGTGATCCGTTCGCGCACGGAGCTGGTGTGCATCCCGACGATCGCGTCGATGCCGTGCGTCGCGGCGAGATCGGCGAGGTCGTCCTCGACCGAGTCCGATTCGTCGCTGGCATCGATCAGATGCATCCGGATCTCCTGGCCGCGCACGCCGCCCTCGCGGTTCCACTGCTCGACGGCGAGCCGCGCGCACGCCAGGCTCGAGGCGCCCCACAGCCCGGCGGTGCCGGAGGTCGGGACACACAGCGCCAGGTGGTACGGGTCGGCCTCGACCCCGCCGAACACGCGGCCTGCCTCCAGCATCGGGCGATGTGCACCGATCGAGCGCGGCCCTGGCCGGCGTCGCGTGGGCAGGGCCCATCCGCCGGATCGGGCAGTGCGTGGCAGGTCGACCGGGTCGGTCGGAAGCCGGATCATGGCGAGTCGGGACTCCGAGGTCACCCGCCGGGCGGGATGCCGACGGCGCGAGGACATGTTCACCGACCCGGGGGGCGGCCGTCACGATGCGATGCAGCAGCGTGGGGGTTCTACAAGCACGCCGCGTTCCAGCCCGCGCGGCCGACGCCCGGTGCTGGATTCGGCGCGCCGGTGCCCCTAGAATGCGCGGATGTCTCCGACCCGGCGCAGATCCGGTGCGCACGACGCACCATCGCTGGCCTCCTTGCTCTCCGAGGCCAGCCGCCGGGCGTCCGCAGATCTCGAGCGCGTGCTCGGCCCCGAGGGCCTCCCCGTCGACCAGTGGCGCGTGCTCGAGCGGCTCGCGGACGGTCGCGGCCTGACCATGTCGGCGCTCGCCGACGAGGTCGAGATGAAGCTGCCGTCGCTCTCCAAGCTGATCGACCGCATGGTCGGCAGCGCGCTCGTGCAGCGCGCCCAGGATCCCGCCGACCAGCGCCGCGTGCTGGTGTACGTGTCGGACATCGGCCTCGAGAAGCACCGTCTGCTGCGCCACCGCGTGCGCCGGACCCGCCACGATCTCGAGACGCGCCTCGGTGACGAGCGCGGTCGCGAACTGCGTCGGCTGCTCGAGGATTTCCTGCGCCACCCCGGCGCCTGAACGCCGCCCGCACCGGGCCCGACCGCGCGGCGACTCGCCCGTCCGCGCGCATCACTCGCCGCTCCGAACCCGCCGACGGCTCGCCGCCACGGACGCGCCGTACCGGTTCCCGCGCCGATCGTTTCCGCGGAAAACAAATTCCTTGACACGGAAAATATCGGCTGAGGATACTGGGGCAGTGGTCGTTCCTAACGTAGGCGAGAGTCCATGGTCCTGCTGGCTTGGTTGTTGGGCATCGTCGTCGCGATCGTGGTCGTCGCGATCGCGGTCGCGTTCCTCAACCGCTTCTACCGGAAGTCCTCGCGCGACGTCGCGCTGATCCGGACCGGCTTCGGCGGCCAGCGGATCGTGATCTCCGGCGGCTGCCTGTCGCTGCCCTTCCTGCACAAGGTCGACGAGATCAACATGCGGACCATCCGCATCGAGGTCCGCCGGACCGGCGAGAAGTCGCTGATCACCGAAGACCGGATGCGGGTCGATGCGGAGCTCGAGTTCTACGTGCGCGTGCAGTCGAGCATCGAAGGCATCGCCACCGCGGCCCAGGCGCTGGGCGCCCGCGCGTTCAATCCCGAGGGCATCCGCAACCTGCTCGAGGGCCGGTTCGTCGACGCGGTGCAGGCGGTGGCCGCCGAGCAGACGATGGACTCGCTGCACGAGAAGCGTGGCGAGTTCGTCCGCAAGGTCGGCGCGCTGCTCGGCGAGAACCTGTCTCACGCCGGCCTGCAGCTCGATTCGGTGTCGCTGACCCGGCTCGACCAGGCCGCGTTCGCCGCGCTCGACGAGAACAATGCGTTCAACGCGGTCGGGATGCGCCGGCTCGCGGAGATCATCGCGGTGAACAAGAAGAAGCGCGCCGAGATCGAGGCCGATGCCGACATCTCCGTGCGCCAGACGCAGCTCGCCGCGACGAAGCAGCGGCTCGAGCTGGGTCGCGAGGAAGAGCAGGCCCAGATCAGGCAGCGTCTCGACCTCGACAAGTCCCGCGCCAGCAGCGACGCCGAAGCGGCCCGCGCTCGCGAGGAATCGACGGTGGCGTCGGAGTCGGCACGCATCGCCCGCGAGCGCGACACCCGGGCCGCCGAGATCGAGAAGGGGCGCGAGCTGCGCCGCCTGGAGATCGAGGCCCAGCTCGGCTCCGAGATGCGCAAGGCCGACAGCGCGATCGCGCTGGCCGCCAAGCATGCCGACGAGGCGCGTGCCCAGGCCCTCGCCGAGCTCGCCCGCACCGAGGTGATCCTCGCGCAGGAGAAGGTCCAGACCGATCGCGAGCGCGCGGTCGCCGACCGCTCGCGCGAGATCGCGATGAAGCGCGTCGTCGAGGCCGGCGAGGTCGCCGAGGCCAACGCGATCACCGAGACCTCGGTGCTGATCCGCAAGGCCAAGGCCGAGGCGGAGGCGACCCGCACGCTCGCCGACGCCGAACGCCAGAAGCGGCTCGCCGAGTCCGAAGGCACGAAGGCGGTCATCGCCGCCGAGAACTCGCGCTCGGACGCACTGATGCGCCACGAGCTCGAACAGTACCGCCTCGACCGCCTGCCCGAGATCGTCGCGCAGATGATGAAGCCGGCCGAGAAGATCGACAGCATCCGCATCCACCAGATCACCGGGTTCGGCGGCTCGACCGGGGGCGGCGGCAACACGATCGACGCCGGCGGTGCCAAGCCGCCGGTCAACCAGGTCATGGACAGCATCCTGGGCATGGCGCTTCAGCTGCCGGCCCTCAAGAGCATCGGCGATCAGATCGGCGTGGACTTCTCGTCCGCGGTCGGATCGGCGACGCAGCCGCCCGCGTCCCGCGGCGGACCCGCCCCGAGCGGGAGCTGACGCACGCGAACCGTCCGTCCGGCGCCGGGCCGTCCCCGGCTGCATCGCCCCCCGCCCCCCACAACCACTCGCCATCGGGAGATCCACATGGCCATCTCGCGTCGCAAATTCATCGCCGCCTCCGGCTCCGCCGGCCTCATCGCCGGTGCGCCTTCGATCGTCCGCTCGCAGTCGGGCCCGATCAAGCTCGGCTCGGTGCTCGACAACTCGGGCAACCTCGACATCTACGGCAAGCCGATGGTGATGGCCACGACCCTCGCGGTCGAGGAGATCAACGCCGCCGGCGGCCTGCTCGGCCGCAAGGTCCAGGCGATCCAGTACGACACCCAGTCGGACATCGCGCTCTACACCAAGTTCGCGCAGCAGCTCGTGCGCGACGACAAGGTCGACGTCGTGCACGGCGGCATCACCTCCGCCTCGCGCGAGGCGATCCGCCAGACCTTCCGGCGCGGCAACACGATGTACTTCTACAACGTGCTGTACGAGGGCGGCGTCTGCGACCGCAACTGCTTCGTCACCGGCACGACGCCCGGCCAGGCAGTCGAGCCGATCGTCGACCACGCCACGAAGAAGTGGGGCAAGAAGGTCTACATCCTGGCCGCCGACTACAACTACGGCCAGATCACCGCGAAGTGGCTGCAGCACTACGTGAAGCTGCGCGGCGGCTCGGTCGCGGACACCGGCTTCTTCCCGCTCGACGTGTCCGACTTCGGCTCGACGATCGCGAAGATCCAGCAGGCCGGCCCGAACTGGGTGGTCTCGGCGCTGGTGGGCGGTGCGCACATGTCGTTCTACCGGCAATGGGCCTCGTCGGGCATGAACAAGAAGATCCCGCTGGCCTCGACCACCTTCGGCGTGGGCAACGAGCACCTGGCGCTGTCGCCGGCCGAAGGCGACGGCATCCTGATCGCCGGCAACTACAGCCAGGAAGCGCAGTCGGCCTCGAACAAGGACTTCCTCGCGAAGTGGGCCAAGCGCTTCGGCGACACGAAGATCGTCCACGAGATCGCAGTGTCGCAGTACCAGGGCATCATGCTCTGGGCCGAGGGCGTCAAGAAGTCGGGCTCGCTCGGGCGCGACGCGATGCTCAAGGCGCTCGAGTCGGGCGTGGCCATCGACGGCCCGACCGGTCGCGTCGCGATGGATCCGAAGACGCACCACGCGTCGCTCGACATCCACCTGATGGAGGTCAAGGGTCAGAAGCTGACCATCCTCGAGACCTCCAAGCAGCGCCCGCCGTCCGACACCGCGCAGTCCTGCGACCTGATCAAGAACCCGGCCGAGAACAAGCAGTTCGAGGTCAAGGTCTGACGGGGAGCGCGACGTGGACTACGCCGGCGTCGTCTTCCTCGAGATCGTCTACATGATCGCCTTCCTCGCGCTCGCGAGCGCGGGGCTGGCGGTCGTGTTCGGGATGATGCGCGTCATCAACCTCGCCCACGGCGAGTTCGTGATGCTCGGCGGCTACACGACGCTCGCCTGCGTGCAGGCGGGCATCAACGTCTACGTCGCGATGCTGGTCATCGCGCCGATCGTGGTCGGGCTCATCGGCCTGGTCATCGAGCGGCTGGTCATCCGGCACCTGTACGGCCGGATGATCGACACCATGCTGGCGACCTGGGGGCTGTCGCTGCTGCTGGTCGGCATCGTCACGCTTATCTTCGGCAGCTCCGCGGTCGGCGTGCCCACGCCGATCCCCGGCTACACGCTCGGTGCCTACCAGATGGGCGGCTACAACCTGTTCATCATCGCGCTCGCTGCGGTCGTGATGGTCGGGATGTGGGTGGTGCTGCGCCACACGCGGCTCGGGCTGATCGCCCGCGGCGCGATGCAGAACCCCGAGGTCGCGTCGGCGCTCGGCTACGATCCGAAGAAGGTCTACATGGCCACCTTCGCGATCGGCGCCGCGCTCGCCGGTCTGGCGGGCGGTGCGCTCGCGCCGCTCACCGGGCTGCTGCCGTCCTCCGGTGGCGCCTACATCGCCAAGACCTTCATCACCGTCATCACCGGCGGCGCGGCGGTGCTGTCCGGCACGGTGTCGTCGGCCGTGATGTTCGGAGCGGTCAACCAGATCGTCTCCTTCGCATCCACGCCGGTCATCGGCGAGATCGCGATGCTGGCGCTGGCCATCGTGCTGCTGCGCCTGATGCCGCAGGGCATCACCGGGCGGTTCTTCCGGAACTCGACATGATCGACGACGCACCGTCCGCCGGGCGGATCCGCTGGGGCTGGTTCATCGCGTGGGCCATCGTCATGGCGGTGCTGCCGCTGGTGTTCGACGACACCCATACGCTGTCGCTGATGGCGATCACCTCGCTCGCCGGGCTGTCGCTGGCGCTGATGTGGGGCTACGCGGGCATCCTGAGCTTCGGGCACGCCGCGTACTTCGGGCTGGGCGCCTACACCTACGCGATCGCCGCGGTGAACTTCGGCGAGAGCACGGTGCCGGTGCTGCTGTCGATCCTGGTGCTGGCGCTGCTGGCGGTCGCGATCGGCGCCATGATGTTCTGGGGCCGGATCGGCGACGTCTATCTCGGCGTGATCACGCTGGTGGTCAGCCTGATCCTCTTCAAGTTCATGAACGCGACCGCCGGCGACGCCTACAAGATCGGCGACGCGCGGCTCGGCGGCTTCAACGGCATCCCCGGCTTCCAGATCCTCAACGTGCCGGGCGACCCGGCCGCTCAGATCTTCGGCGTGCCCTTCTACTACGTGATCGCGACCTGCCTGGCGCTGTGCTATCTGCTCTGCCGCTGGATCCTGTCGACGGCCTTCGGTCGCACGCTGGTGGGCATCCGCGAGAACGAGCAGCGGGTCGAGCTGCTCGGCTACGACGTGCCCGCGCACAAGACCGCGGTGTTCACGATCGGCGCGGGCATGGCCGGGCTGTCGGGTGCGTTCTTCGCGATGTGGGCAGAGATCGTGACGCCCGGCGTGTTCGCGCTCGGCATGTCGGCCGAGATGATCGTCTGGGTCATCGCGGGCGGGCTGGGCACGCTCATCGGTCCGATGATGGGCGCTGCCGCACTGACGCTGCTCAAGCTGATGCTCGGGCAGCAGACGGTGATCGACAACTCGCTGGTGCTCGGCGCGATCATGGTGGTCGTCGTGCTGCTGATCCCGAAGGGCATCGTCCCGACGGTCGCCGGCTGGCGCGGCCGGCGCGAGCGCTCGGTCGCGAGTCGGCGCGGTCAGGCCTCTGGCCGCAAGCGCCGTGCGCCCACGTCCGCGGCGGGCGCCGGTACGGGGAGCGCGCCATGAGCGAGCCCGTCGTCGAGACCCGCGACCTGTCGATGCGATTCGGCGGCGTGGTCGCGGTCAACCACGTGAGCTTCACGCTGCGCGAGCGCGAACTGCGCTGCCTGATCGGTCCGAACGGCGCCGGCAAGAC
>JAIYAG010000050.1 GCA_027489195.1 Burkholderiales bacterium
CGCGTTGATGATCACGTTGTTGTGCAGGCGCCCGTTGCGAGGCTGGGTGTCCGCATTGTTCACGTGGTCGCCGATCGCGAACTTCTGGTAGAAGCCGTTGCCGTTCACCAGCACGTTCAGGAAGTCGAGCCCGTAGTTGTCGAGGCCGGAGCGGTACATCTGCGAACGCAGCTCGCCGAGCCAGGTGTCATTCGGATTGATGAAGCGGGCGCCCTGCGCGAGCTTGTTGTTGTCGATCATGATGTTGCCGAACCGACGGATCGCGAAGTTCGTGTTGTTCTGGATGCCCTGGCCCTCGTTCTCGGCGCAGAGGTTGAAGTACACGTTCGTCCAGCCGGTGTTGTCGTCCAGGCCGATGCCCAGGCCCTCGGTCATCCACTCGTCCCACACCGTCTGGCGGCAGCACGAGTTGTAGCGGACCACGATGTTCTCGCAGCGCAGCGCCGGGTCACTCGAGAAGAGCTCGATGCCCCGCCCGTAGCGGGTCGGATCGGACGCGGTGCGGCCGCCGTCGCGCGAGCCGTTCTCGCTGCACCGGTTGTGCTCGATCGTCACGTCGCCCATCTTCGGCGCCTGCACCCGGTTGAAGTGGATGCCCATCGCGTTGCGGCTCACGTCGTTCGACACGAGCTTCACGTTGCTCCAGGTATCGTCCGGATGCGGCGTCCAGGCCTGCAGCCCGAGGCCGACGTAGCGGTTGTCGCTGAAGTTGTTCCGGTAGATCAGCGTGTCCTTCATGTTGGACGCGCGGAACCCGTAGCCGCTGTTGCCGTCGGTGCCGGCGACGTTGAAGCGCGCGGTGTTGCCGCCGATCTCGGCGCCGGTGAGCACCGCGGTGCCCGAGTAGGGCGCCCAGCGGATGCCATGCTCGCCGTTGGAGTTCGCCACGCAGCGGTACATCCGCAGCCCGGTCATCGGCGCGGTGTTCGCCTCGACCGAGATGCCGTCGCGCGCGTTCGAGTTCGTCTGGCAGCCGTCGACCGTCAGCGCGGTCGACTCGTAGAAGATCATGCCGCGCTGCGGCATGGCGTCGGCCACGCAGTTCTTGATCAGCAGGTTGGCGCCGCGGTCGACACGCAGGCCCGCCTCGCCGCTGGCGCCGACGACCTTCAGGCCGTCGATGCAGACCCAGGTGCTGTCCATGACTCGGATGCCGATCGCCGCGCCGCCCGCGTCGACCGTGGCCGCGCCGAGCGCGGACACGCGGTTGCCGTTGGCCGGGTCGTAGACCCCGATCACCAGCGGCGAGCCTTGCGAGGCCGCGACGTTCTGCACGAGCACCGCGCCGCGCAGGGTCGAGCCCTGGCGGATCAGCACCTCGGTGCCGGCGGTGAGCGACACGCCCGACAGCGAGTTGCGCGGGCTCGACAAGGTGCCCGCGCCACCGGCGGCGGCGGTCGGATCCACGTAGACCTTGCGCGCGGCGGTGTAGCCGGCGGTGACGTCCGCCAGCGGCTTGCCGGCGATCAGCACGCCGAGCAGGGATTCGATGACGCTGATGTAGTCGCGACCGACCGTGGTCCAGCCCGAGCCGTTGCTGCGCTGATAGGTGCCGCCGCTGAGGTCCGACACGAAGACGTACTCGCCCGGCATGGACGCGGCCCGCGGACGTGCCGCGAGGGTGACCGTCGTGACCGCCTCGAGGGGCGCGTTCGACGGCAGGTTGACCCATTTGGTGCCGGTCGAGACCTGATGGCGCTGGGTCGTCGTGTTGTAGATGACGGCATGCGCCATCGTCGCGGGCGCCGGACGCGTGGTGTCGGTGTAGCGCGTCGGTGCGGCCTCGAAGATCTGGCTGCCGCTGCCCGAGTAGTTCACCGCGCGGTTCATGATGTCCATCGTCGGCGTGCCCTTGGGCTCGACCGGGACATCGTCCACCACCGGTGCGTTCGCCGCGGTGGCCGCAGCCGTGCTACCGGCAGGCTTGGAGAGGGGCGAGGCGCCGGTGGCCGCGGTGTCGGCGGTCGCGCCGTCGGCCGGCCCCGTGGTCGCGCCCGCACTGACCTCGTTGGTCGGGTCCGCGCAGCCGGCCAGCACGAGGAGTCCTGCCGACGCGCTGCCGGTGAACAGCAGTCGTCGACGCGTCGGAGAATGCGCCGTACGGGCCGGTGTCAGCGTGACGTCGGCCGCGCGGGCATCGTCGAGTCGGTTGCGCGATTCGTTCATGGGGCACTCCTTGGGGCTTGCGTGGCGCAGGGATGCGAGGAGCACATCTCGTCCGCGGCCACTGTGAACTACGTCACGACCCTACCGACGCTTGATGTCGCGGTGCACCCGTGGTCACCCCGACGGCCCTTATCGCCCGATCGGCGGACACTGCGAGATCGTGCCGAAGCCGACCCCCGGGAAAACCGAAAGCCCCGAAACCCGCATGGACACTCGATCTCCGGTCATATTGACCAGGGTTGCGGCCGACCGCCCGTCGGGCGATGAATGCCGCTCGGATCGCAGGGCGCGATCCGCAGACAGGTCGGCGCGCGCCTCGGGGCGCGCCGACCCCTTGGCTCAGAAGAAGGTGCGCACGCCCATGCCGAGGACGTTGTCGGTGAACTCGAACTGCTGGTAGTTCGAGGAGCGCTTGAGGCTCCAGAAGTACCCGTTGAGGTACACGTTGCGGGCGAACTCGTAGCGCGCCTCGAGGCCCCAGCGGGTCAGCGTGTCGCGCCGCGCGGGGTTGCCGCTGATGACGAAGCCCGGATCGCCGTCGTACAGGCGACGCTCCCACGAGACCATCGGGATCAGCGAGGTGCGCCCGCTGATGCGGATCTGCGGATCGAAGGCGATCCGCTGGATCTCGACCCAGCTCGCGGTCAGCGAGGTGTCCGGGATGATGTCGCGCACGAGGTTCAGGCGCATGCGGACCGACCCCGACCATTGCCAGTCGGCGAGCACGCCGAGGGTGAAGCCGGTGAAGTCGCGCGCCGACACGTTGGCGTACTCGCGGCGCGTCACGCCCGCGGTGCCGGTGACGCTGGTGTCGTTGGTCGGCCGATACGTCAGGCGCCCGAGCAGCGCGTCCTGCGTGAAGTTGTTGTCGACGCCGCCCGGCAGCACGTTGCCGTTGGAGTCGAGCACCTGGCGGTTCGGGTACTTGCCGTCGGTGCGACGGTAGAAAAAGTCGATGTCGGTCGCGTTGCCCGGCTCGTAGCGCAGGCCGGTCTCGTAGGCGCGGAACGTGTAGTCGTTCTGGCGCGAGATCGTGCTCGAGTTGTCGAGCTTCGCCTGGTCGAGCGCACCGAACGCGCTCCAGGAGGGCGTGAAGCGGAAGCCCGCGAGGCCGCGCACGAAGACGCGGTTCTCCAGGTTCTCGACCGAGGTGAGCGCCGCGTCGAAGGGCGTGCGCAGGCGCGAGACCCGGCCCTCGAACTGCCCGTAGGCCGGACGGCCGAGCTCGATGTCCCAGACACCGCCGGCGTTGTAGCCGACGTAGTCGAGCCGCGAGTTGTCGAGGTACTTGGTGGGCGTCGCGGTCGCGTCGAGGCGCAGGCGCTGGTTGCCGAAGTCGCGGTCGTAGAAGACCGACAGCGGCACGCGCAGCAGCGTGTCCGACGGGCCACCCGGGATCGCGAAGAGGTTCGAGTGGCGCTCGATGTCCAGGCCCACGCCCAGGCGCACGGTGTCGGGCAGGTCCGACCGGAAGGTCGCTTCCGGCGTGGGCTGCTGCGGCTGCTGCTGGGGCTGCTGCTGCGCCAGCGCCGCGGTCGTGCCGGCGAGCGCGAGGAGCAGGGCTGCGGCCTGGTGAGACACACGTCCGACTGCGAAGGCTTTGGAGTTCATGAGCACCCTGATGAGAACTGGCGCACAGCCGAGACTCGCTGCGGCACCCAGAATGAACCGGTCTTCACCCGGCATCCGATCTGGCGGGGACGGTACCAGCTTCGGCACCACCGCGCTAGAAGAGAGGACCTCTGCATGGCAACGCTTCCGACGACCCGACCCTTCTCAGCGCTCGCACCCTTCCGAACTGGAAACACAGGCCTCGGAGCGGTCGTGCAATCGGCGTTCGACCCCGCGATCGCCGCGGCGACCCTGCTCGCGGTCACCGTGGTCTCGGGCCTGCCGCTGGGCCCGGCCGAGTGGGGTCTCGCGCTGCTGGCCTTCGTGCTCTCCTATCCCGGCGACATCTCGTTCCGAGCACGGCTGCCCGGCCAGCTCCGGCGGATCGCCGCCAACTGGGGCCTGGTGGTGGGCGTGCTGCTCGCGGTCGGCGTGGCCTTCGGTGCCCTGCGCCTCTACGACATCGAGCAGCTCTCGATGTGGGTGGTCGCGACCCCCATCGCGCAGGTGCTCGCGCACTGGGCGGGCCCGACGGTGCTGTCGCGCGTGTCCACGTTGCGACGCCACAACACGGCGATCGTGATCGGCGCGAACGCCCACGGCCGCATGCTCGTGCGCTCCATCCAGAACGACCCGTTGTCGCAGACGCGCTTCGCCGCGTACTTCGACGACCGCGAGACGGACCGGCTCGGGCCCGACCTCGAGGTGCCGATGGCCGGCCGCATCGACGCGGTCGTCGACTTCGTGCGCGGCAACCACATCGACCAGATCTACATCGCGCTGCCGATGGCCTCGCAGCCGCGAATCCTCAAGCTGCTCGACCAGCTGCGCGACACCACCGCCTCGATCTACTTCCTGCCGGACATCTTCCTGTACGACCTGATCCAGGCCCGCGTGGACATCGTCGGCGGCATGCCGGTGATGGCGGTGTGCGAGACGCCGTTCTTCGGCACCACCGGCATCATCAAGCGCATCGCCGACCTCGCGATCACGGTCACCGCGCTGGTGCTGACCGCGCCGCTGATGGTGGCGGTCGCGATCGCCATCAAGACGACGATGCCGGGCCCGGTGCTCTTCAAGCAGCGGCGCTACGGGCTGGACGGCCGCGAGATCATCGTCTGGAAGTTCCGCACGATGAAGGTCCAGGAGGACGGCGCCGACGTGAAGCAGGCCACCAAGGACGACGACCGCGTGACCCCGCTCGGGCGGCTGCTGCGCCGGACCTCGATCGACGAGCTGCCGCAGTTCTTCAACGTGCTGCAGGGCCGGATGAGCGTCGTCGGACCGCGGCCGCATGCCGTCGCCCACAACGAGATGTACCGCAAGCTCATCAAGGGCTACATGATCCGGCACAAGGTGAAGCCGGGAATAACGGGGTGGGCGCAGGTCAATGGCGCGCGAGGCGAGACGGATACAATCGATAAGATGAAGCGCCGGATCGAGTTCGACCTGGAGTACCTCCGGAACTGGTCGCTGCGGCTGGACCTGCAGATCGTGGTGCGCACCGTCGTCCAGGCCCTGCGCCGCGACCCCAACGTGTATTGATGTCCCCGCCGGCGCCCGCCGGCTCGCGGCCCCGCCGCGACACGCCGGGCGTTCGGCCACAGAGTGACGAGGCAGATCCGTGGCCCTTGAATTTCAGACCGTCGTCCGGGGCTCGGCCCCGCAGCGCCTGACCCTCGGCGAGGGCCGCACGCGCGTGCCCGCGCGCCCCGGGTCGGAGTTCAAGATCGTCGACGACGCGGGCAAGGTCATCACCGGCACCTCGGTCAAGCGGGTCGACAACCATCTGGTGGTCGAGGGCCTGCCCGGCGGGCGCAGCATCGAGATCACCGACTTCTTCACCGCCTGCGCGCCGAGCGGCGCGTCGAGCTGCTCGCTGTCGATGGCCGAGCTCGGCAGCACGGCCGGCCCGATCACGCCCGCCTCCGACCCGATCGCGGCGCTGCCCGACGGCTCGTTCCTGCTCTATGGCGGCGCGAACCCCGGCGCCCCGGCCGCCCTCAGCGCCCCGATCATCGCGGCGGCCGACAACAGCTGGAAGGCGATCGGCGCGGGCATCGGCGGCCTGGCGATCGCCGGCCTGGCGGCCGGTGCCAGCGGCGGCGGCGGCGGTGGCAGCACCCAGGACACCACGCCCCCGCCCCCGCCTGCGATCACCAGCAAGTCCGCACTCAACGGGCTGGCGCCCACCTTCACCGGCACGGCCGAGGCCGGCGCACGGGTGCTGGTGCGCATCGACGTCAACCAGAACGGCAACGCCGGCGACGCCGGCGACGTGACCTTCGAGACCATCGCCCTGGCCGACGGCACGTGGCGGATCTCCACCGGCGACCAGGCCCCCGTGCAGGGCACCTGGAGCGGCCGCCTGGTCGACGGGCAGTCGTACGCGGTGTCCGCGATCGCGCGGGACGTCTCGGGCAACCTCAGCTCCGCGACCAACACCACGATCGTCATCGACGCGACCGCGCCCGCCACGCCCGTCGTGGCCGCGATCGCCACCGACAGCGTGGTCAACCGGGCCGAATCGCTCGCCGGCGTGGCGGTATCGGGCACCGGCGAGGCCGGCGCCACGGTCACGGTCGTGTGGGGCGGTACCACCAAGACCGGCACCGTCGCCGCGAACGGCACCTGGTCGCTGCTCTTCGGCACGACCGAGCTGCCGCAGGCGCAGGGCGCGAGCGTGCTCTCGACCACCCTGACCGACGAGGCCGGCAACGTCAGCCCGACCGTGTCGCGCGTGGTGGTGATCGACACCGTGGCCCCGGCGGCGCCGACCGTCACCAGCGGCGCCCTGACCAACCTCGCGCTGCCGACCTTCACCGGTACCGCCGAGGCGGGCACAAAGGTGCGGGTCTCGGTCGACCTCGCGCGCAACGGCTCGATCGATGCCGTCTACGAGACGACCGCCTCGGCGACCGGCGCCTGGTCGGTCAACACCCAGACCCCGGCGGCCGGCACGACGCTGGTCTCGGGCAGCATGGGCGCCGGGCTCGCCGACAAGGTCGGCGTCACGCTGGTGCCGAACGCGCTGTCGGTCGTCGCGATCGATGTCTCGGGCAACGCCGGCACCGCCACCGCCTCGACCATCTCCCGCGATTCGACGATCCCGGCCGCCCCGACCCTCAACACGGTCGCCGGCGACAACATCGTCAACTTCGCCGAGCGCGGCACCATCACCATCACCGGCTCGCTGCCGGCCGACTCGGCGGGCCAGCCGGTCACCGTCACCTGGGGCGGCACCACCAAGACCGTCACCGCGACCGCGCAGACCTTCTCGGTCCCGTTCACGGTCGGCGAGATCCCGCCCGACGGTGCGGCACCGGTCACTGCGGTCTCGCAGAGCGCCACCGGCGTGCCGGGGGTGCAGGGCACGCTGGCGGTGTCGGTCGACGGCACGGTGCCGGCCGCCCCGTCGGTCGTGCTCACCGCCGGCAGCGACAGCGGCACGCTCGGCGACAACATCACCAACGACACCACCCCGACGGTCCGGGTGACCCTCAACGGCAGCGGCGCGTCCGCCCCGGTCGCCGGCGACGTCGTGCGCCTGACGGTCGCCGGCACGCTGGTCGGCACGGCCACGCTGTCGTCCACCGACATCACCAACGACTTCGTCGACATCACGACCAGCGCCCTGGCCGCAGGCGGCCGCACGATCTCCGCGACCGTGACCGATGCGGCGGCCAACGTGTCCCCGGCGGGCACCCTGGGGCTGACGATCGACACGGCCGCGCCGGGCGCGCCCGTCCCGACGCTGACGGCAGGCAGCAACAGCGGCTCCACCGCCGACCTCGTCACCAACGACGCCACGCCGACGATCCGCGTCAGCTTCACCGGCGCCGCGGCGGGCAACGTGGTCCTGCTGACCGTCGGCGGCACCCAGGTGGGTACGGCGACGCTCATCACGGGCGACGTCACCAACGGCTTCGTCGACATCACCACCTCCGCGCTGGCCGACGGCCTGCGCACGGTCTCGGCCACCATCACGAACGGCAGCGGCAACGTCTCGCCGGCGGGTACGGTCGGGCTGACGATCGACACGACGCTGCCCGCGGCCCCGACGCTCGCGCTCACTGCGGCCAGCGACAGCGGCACCCAGGGCGACTTCATCACCACCGACACCACGCCCACGATGCGGGTCACGCTCAACGGCGCGGGTGCGACCGCACCGGTCGCCGGCGACGTGGTCACGCTGACGGTCGGCGGCACGGCGGTCGGCACCGCGACCCTGAGCGCCGGCGACATCACCAACGACTTCGTCGACATCACCACGAGCGCGATCGCCGCCGGCGCCGTCACGGTCGCCGCGACCGTCACCGACATCGCCGGCAACGCCTCGACGGCCGGCACGCTGGGCCTGACGATCTCGGCCGACGCGACCGCGCCGCTCGCGCCGACCCTGGTCCTGGCTCCGTCGAGCGACACTGGGGTGACCGGCGACAGCCTCACCACCGACGGCACGCCCACGATCCGGATCAACTTCAACGGCGCGGGCGCAACCGCACCGGCCGTCGGCGACGTCGTCACGCTGACGCTCGGCGGCACGCAGATCGGCACCGCCACCCTGGTGGCGGGCGACATCACCAACGACTACGTCGAGATCACCTCCACCGCGCAGCTCGACGGCGTGCGCACGTATTCCGCCACCGTGACCGACGTGGTCGGGAACGTCTCGGGCGCGGGCAGCGTGGCGGTGACGATCGACCGAACCGTCGCCACCGCGCCGGCCTTCACCTTCAGGCTCGAGAACGACGCGCTCGTCGCCTACACCGACATCAACGGACCGACGGGCCCCGCGCCCGCCAATCCCGACACGACGCCCACGCTCACGTTCAACCTCGGCGCCCTGCTCGCGACCGGGGAGACCATCGTCATCAACCGCTCGAACCTGGCGGGCACCAGCAACGTGGACGTGCTGACGCTCACCTCGGCCAGCGCCGCCGGCGACACGGTGGTGCCGACGGCCCCTGCCCTGGCGGCGGACGTGTACATCTACACCGGCACCTTCACCGATGCGGCCGGCAACTCGGTGCTCCTCGACATCGACGGCGCGGGCATCGACGGGGTCTTCACGATCAAGGTCGCCTGAGCGTCCACCGCCGGACACGCTTTCCCGCAGCACGGAGGCGGCCACAGCGCGTCCGTCGGCGCCCGGCCGAGTCGCGGGGCCGTTTCGACTATCCTCTGTCGATGCGCCGCACCGACCCCTCTGTCGCCCTCCGGCCGACGCGCCGCGCCGGCACGGGTCGGACCCTGCCGCGAGCGGCCGCGGGCTGGCTGCTGCGTGCGCTCGCCTGCTGCCTGCCGGCGCTCGGCCACGCCACCTCCCTCGACGAGGTCGTGCGCGCCGCCGTCACCGACTTCCCCAGCATCCGCGCCGCCCAGGCCAACCGCAGCGCGGCCGAGTTCCGCGTCGAGGGCGCGCGGGCCGGTCACTATCCGACCTTCGACGTCGGCGCCCTCGGCCGCGTCTCGGGCGCCGCCCAGAGCACGCCGCTGCCGCGCGCCCGCGTGAACGTCTTCGCCGGCGGTGCCATCGAGGCCTCGATCGACCGCGAGGCGCAGCGCGTGGCCGCACTCGAGAGCCGCGAGGTCGCCACCCGCGACGACGTCGCCTTCGGCGCCGCCCAGGGCTACCTGCGCACGCTGCGCGCGGCCCGCCTGGTGCGCGTGTCGGAGGCCAACCTGGAGCGGCACACGCGGCTGGCCGAGGACTTCGAGCAGATCGTGCGCGTGGACGTCGGCCGCCGCTTCGACCTCGTGCAGGCGCAGGCCCGGCTGCAGGCGGTGCGCGGCACGCTCGAGGACCGGCTGGCCGAGCTCGGCACCGCGCGCCAGGCCCTCGCGCGCTTCTATCCCCAGCCGCTCGAGATCTCGCGGATGACGCTGCCCGCGGTCGCCGCGCTGCAGCCCGAGCCGGCCGCGGCGATCGGCTCGCAGGAGCATCCGGCGGTGGAGGTGGCGCGCCGCGAGGTGTCGGCGGCCGAGGCGAACGCCCGCACGCTGCGCCTGCAGCGCCGCCCGCGCCTGGACTTCGAGGCCACCGGCGGGCGCGATCCGCTGTCGCAGGTGGTGCTGTCCTGGCCAGCCTTCGACGCATCGCTGTCGGCGGCCGAGCAGGGCGCGGTCGCAGCCCGCATCGGCGCCGAGGCCACGCTGCAGGACGTCGAGCTGACCATCGCCGAGCAGCGCCGCCAGGCCGACGTCGACTTCGCCTCCACCGGCCGGCGGATCGTGCAGTCGCGCACGCAGGTGCAGCTCGCCACCGAACTCGTGACCATCTACTATGAGCAGTTCCGCGTCGGGCGCCGCAACCTGCTGGACCTGCTCGCCGCCTACGCCGAGCTGTCGAACGGCGAGGCCGCGCTGGTCGCCGCGCAGGTCGACCAGGCGCTCGCGCGCTACCGCATCGCCTACACCACCGCGGCCTTCGCGCCGCGCTTCGAGAACACCTTCGCAGCGCTGCCCGACGTGCCGATGCCCGAGCCCGCCTCGGTGCCGCCCTTCCGCGCCGCCGCGGCGCCCTCGAGCGCGCCCACGCTGCAGCCGCCGGCCCCGTCGCGCCCCGCCGAGCCCGCGCCGCCCCCCGGCGACCCGGCCCTGCGCCCCGCGCCGCGCCCGTCCCGATGACCCCGCTGCCGCTCCTCGAGGCGCTGGTCGCGCTGGCCGCCCGCCTGGGCCGGCCGGTGTCGGCGGCCGCGCTGCAGTCGCAGATGGTCGCCTCGCGCGACGGCACGCTCGACTGGGACGCGCTGGTGCGCGCCCTCGACGGCTTCGGCCTGCGGGCGGTGCGCGAATCGCGTCGGCCCGACACGCTGCACGGCGACGACCTGCCGGCACTGGCCGCGCTCTCGGACGGACGCTTCACGCTGCTCACCGACACCGATCACGTCGGCGACCCCGCGCTCGCCGGCCAGCAGGCCGGCTGGTGCCTGCGCATGACCGTGGTCCCCGGCGCCGACATGCGCTCGGGCATCCCCTCGATCCGCAGCGCGCGCGCCTGGTTCTGGCAGGTGCTCTGGAAGCTCAAGGGCCATTACGTGCACGTGGCGCTGGCCACGCTCGTGATCAACCTGCTGTCGATCGCGATCTCGCTGTACGTGATGAACGTGTACGACCGGGTCGTGCCCAACCGCACCTACGAGACCCTGTGGGTGCTGACCGTCGGCACGCTGATGGCGCTGGTCTTCGAGTTCGCCGCGCGCACGCTGCGCGGCTGGCTGATCGACTCGGCCGGCAAGCGCGCCGACCTGGAGATCTCCTCGGGGCTGTTCGCGCGGCTGCTGTCGATCCGCCTCGAGGCCAAGCCGGCCTCCTCGGGCGCCTTCGTCAGCAACCTGCGCGACTTCGAGTCGATCCGCGACGTGCTGACCTCGGCCACCCTGACCGCGCTGATCGACCTGCCCTTCGTGGTGCTCTTCCTGGCGGTGATCTTCCTGATCGCACCGCCCCTGGCCATCGTGCCGCTGGTCGCGATCGCGCTGGTGCTCATCGCCGGCATCGCGGTGCAGCGACCGCTGGCGCGCAGCATCCGCAGCTCGATGAAGGACGGCTCGCAGCGCCAGGGGCTGGCCGTCGAATCGGTCGAGGGGCTGGAGACGCTCAAGGTCAACAACGCCTACCGCTTCGCCCAGCAGCGCTGGCAGTGGTACACCGAGGCGGTGGCCGCCACCTCGATGCGCTCGCGCAACCTGTCGGCGCTGGTGGTGAACTTCACGATGACCGTGAGCCAGCTCGTCACGATCGTGACGGTCGTCTGGGGCGTCACGCTGATCCACGCCGGCCAGCTCTCGCTCGGCGGGCTGATCGGTGTGGTGATCCTCTCGGGCCGCGCGATCGGCCCGCTCGGGCAGGTGGCCTCGCTCGCGCTCCGGCTGCAGCAGGCGCGCAGCGCCTTCGAGGGGCTGCAGGCGCTGGTCGACCGGCCGGTCGAGCGCGAGGCCGACCGCAGCTACCTCGCGCTGGTCGCGCCGCGCGGCGACCTGTCGTTCTCGAGCGTGGACTTCAGCCACGACCGCAACGGCCCGACGCTGTTCCGTGGCTTCGACCTGAACCTGCGCGCCGGCGAGAAGGTCGCGCTGCTCGGGCGCACCGGCAGCGGCAAGTCGACGCTGCTGCGGCTCGCCGCCGGCCTGTACACGCCCACCGCCGGCATGGTCCGCGTCGACGGCATCGAGGCCCGCCAGCTCGACCCCGCCGAGCTGCGCGGCGTCGTCGGCCTGGTGCCGCAGCAGCCGCGCCTGTTCCTCGGCACGCTGCGCGAGAACCTCGAGATCGCCCGCAGCGACCGCGGCCCCGACGACGCACGCCTGCTGTGGGCGCTGCGCACCCTCGGGCTCGACGCGATGGTCGCGCGCCATCCGCGCGGCCTGGACCTGCAGCTCGGCGAGGACGGCGCCGGCCTGTCGGGCGGCCAGCGCCAGCTCGTCGCGCTCGCGCGCCTGCTGATGCGCGACCCGCGCATCGTGCTGCTCGACGAGCCCACCAGCGGCCTCGACCAGAGCAGCGAGAAGCAGGTGATCACCGCGATCGGCGAGTGGGCGCGCGACCGCACGCTGCTGGTGGCCACCCACCGGCCGGCGGCGCTCGAGCTGGTCGACCGCATCGTCGTCATCGAGGCCGGCCGCGTCGTGCTCGACGCACCGCGCGCCGCCGCCCTCGAGCAGCTCGCCCGCGGCATCACCGTGCCGGTGACCGACGCCCGGGAGGTGCCCCGTGTACCGGGCTGAACAGGAGGGCGCCGGTCCGGCGGGGTCCGGCGACCTGCCCGTCCCCATGCCCGATGCGCCCGGGCGCACCGTCTCGCTCGCCGCGGTCCGGCTCGCCCCACCGCCGCCGCGCCGGCCCTGGCTCGCGTTCCTGTCGGTGTCGCTGCTGGCCGCCGTCGTCGGCAGCTTCCTGCTGTGGGCCTGGAAGGCCCAGCTCGAGGAGGTCACGCGCGGCAACGGCCGGGTGATCCCGTCCAGCAAGGAGCAGGTGATCCAGAGCCTCGAGCCCGGCGTGCTCACCGCGCTGCTGGTCAAGGAAGGCGACCGCGTCGAGCGCGGCCAGGTGCTGATCCGCATGGACGACACCCGCGCCTCGGCGCTGTACCGCGAGCTGCAGGGCAAGGTCGCCGCCCTCTCCGCGCAGGCCGCCCGACTGCGCGCCGAGGCCTACGGCGAGGCGCTGAAGTTCCCGTCCGAGGCCGGCGCGTCGCCCGCGCTCGTGCGGCGCGAGACCGAGACCTTCAACGCCCGGCGCAAGGCCCTCGACGAGGGCGCGGAGTCCCTCAAGCGCGGCATCGCGCTGCTCGACCGAGAGATCGAGATCGTCGACCCGCTGGTGGCGCGCGGCCTGGTGTCCGAGGTCGAGGCGCTGCGCCTGAAGCGCCAGCGCAACGACCTCGCGCTGCAGCTCGCCGACCGCCAGAACCGCTACCGGGCCGACGCCGCCGGCGAGCTCAACAAGGTCGAGGCCGAGCTCGCCCAGACCCGCGAGACCGCCAACGCCCGCGCCGACTCCTACCGACGCACCGAGCTGCGCTCGCCGATGAAGGGCACGGTCAAGAGCATCCGGGTGACCACCATCGGCGGCGTCATCTCCCAGGGTCAGGACCTGATGCAGATCGTGCCCATCGAGGACACCCTGATGGTCGAGGCCTTCGTCAAGCCGGCCGACGTCGCCTTCCTGCGGCCCGGCCAGAAGGCCGTCGTCAAGCTCTCGGCCTACGACTACGCCATCTACGGCGGCCTAGAGGGCACCGTCGAGTTCATCAGCCCCGACACCCTGCGCGACGAGCGCCGCGGCTCGCTCGCCGGCGCCGGCGCCCCCGACCCCGACGAGACCGGCGCCTTCTACCGGGTGCTGATCCGCACGCCCGCCACCGGGCTGCGCGCCCCCGACGGCAGCGAACTGCAGATCCTGCCCGGCATGACCGCCACCGTGGAGATGCTCGCCGGCCACAAGACCGTGCTCCAGTACCTGCTCAAGCCGCTGAACCGGGCCGGGCAGGGGATGCGGGAACGCTAGGCACGCCAACTGCCTCACAGACAGGGCGCGCCAAAGCGTTGATACTTCACGGGTTTTTCACGAGTCGCGCGTGTGCGTCCGAATCTGTCCCCAATTGACATCGGCGATCACGCCGATTGTCAGGATCGATTAGCACTCACGACATCAGAGTGCTAGCATCATTTCACCGGGGCGCTCCGCCCCATGGAAGGAAGAACGGATGACCCGCTCCTCGACCGCTTTGGTGACACCCTCGCATGCCTTCGGTGGCGGCCTGGCGGTTCCGGCCGTCGGCAACATCGATGCGTACATCTCGGCCGTCAACCGGCTGCCGATGCTGTCCGCCGAGGAGGAGGTCTCCCTCGCCCGCCGCCTGCGCGACACCGGCGACCTCGAAGGCGCGCGTCAGATGGTGATGTCGCACCTGCGCCTGGTCGTGTCCATCGCGCGGCAGTACCTCGGCTACGGCCTGCCGCACGCCGACCTGATCCAGGAAGGCAACATCGGCCTGATGAAGGCCGTCAAGCGCTTCGACCCCGACCGCGGCGTGCGGCTGGTGTCCTTCGCCATGCACTGGATCAAGGCCGAGATCCACGAGTACATCCTGAAGAACTGGCGGCTGGTGAAGGTGGCCACCACCAAGGCCCAGCGCAAGCTGTTCTTCAACCTGCGCTCGCACAAGCCCGACCAGCACACGCTGAGCCCCGACGCGGTCGAGGCGATCGCCAAGGAGCTGAACGTGCGCAGCCAGGACGTCGTCGAGATGGAGACCCGCATGGGCGGGGGCGACATCGTCCTCGACCCGGCGCCCGACGACGGCGACGAGGCCTGGGGCCCGATCGCCTACCTGCAGGCACCGAGCGCCGAGCCGACCCAGCAGCTCGAGGCCCGCCAGACCGACCGGCTGCACGGCGAGGGCATCCGCCAGGCGCTCGACGCGCTCGACGCCCGCAGCCGCCGGATCATCGAGGCCCGCTGGCTCAAGGACGAGGACGAGGGCGGCACGATGACCCTGCACGAGCTGGCCGAGGAGTTCGGCGTGTCGGCCGAGCGCATCCGTCAGATCGAGGCCAAGGCGATGAAGACGATGAAGGGCGCGCTGGCGGAGTTCGCCTGAGGCGACGGGCTTCGGCCCGTGCCGGTTCGGGGACGCCCCGTCGATCACCGTCGACGGGGCGTCTTGCCGAGTGGACCCCGCAGGCCTCGTGACACAGTGCTTGCCGTTGCGCGGCCTGCCGCGGGCGCTATGCTCCCGCTGACGATCACTGCGGCGCGGGCAGTGCGGCGACGATCGGTGTCCCGCACCGCCCGGACTGCCCGCCCCCCTCGGCCTCTCGCCTCGACGACCTGATGACTGTCACCCCACCGCCCGCCTCCGCGGCCACACCTGCTGCCGCCCCTCGGGCCGCCCGGCCCGGTCCGGTGCTCGCGGTCGGCCTGGCGCGCAACTGCGGCACCGCGATCCGCAGCGCCGTCGAACGCGTCTCGGCGGCCCTGGCCGGCTTCGAGCGCGTGCAGTGGCTGGTCATCGAGAGCGACAGCGCCGACGACACCGTCGCGCGCCTGGAGGCCCTGCGCCGCGAGCGGCCCGACTTCGACTTCGAGTCGCTCGGCGAGCTGCGTCGCACGAAGCCGCTGCGCACCGACCGCATCGCCCACTGCCGCAACCGCTACCTGGACCGGCTCGCCGACGATCCGCGCTACCGCGACGTGCAGACACTGGTCGTGGCCGACCTCGACGGCGTCAACGACCTGCTCACCCCGGAGGGGCTGCTGTCGTGCTGGGACTTCGACGGCTGGGACGTCTGCACCGCGAACCAGCGCGCGCCGTACTACGACCTGTGGGCACTGCGCCATCCGGACTGGATGCAGGGCGACTGCTGGCGCCAGTACGAGTTCCTGAAGGCGCAC
>JAIYAG010000215.1 GCA_027489195.1 Burkholderiales bacterium
ACCTCGACGCACGCCCAGTACACCGTCGTGCCCGAGTCCGGTGCGATCGCGGTGCCGAAGGAGATCCCCTTCGACCGCGCCTGCCTGATCGGCTGCGGCGTGATGACCGGGGTGGGCGCGGCGGTGCGGCTGGCGCGCGTGGCGGCCGGGTCGGCGGTGGCGGTGGTCGGCTGCGGCGCGGTCGGGCTGCATGCGATCCAGGGCGCGCGGCTGCAGCAGGCGGACACGATCGTCGCGATCGACCTCGACCCCGGGCGGCTCGCGCTCGCCCGTGCGATGGGCGCGACCCACCTGCTCGGGCCCTCGGAGGGCGACGCGGCGGCGCACGCGGGCGCCGTGCGCGGGCTCACCGCCGGTCGTGGCGCGGACTTCGTCTTCGAGTGTGCCGGCGGCGAGGCGCCGCTGCAGCTCGCGCTCGACTGCACGCGGCCCGGCGGCTCGCTGACCATCCTCGGCAAGGTGGCGGTCGACCGCAAGGTATCGCTGCGCTTCGGCTCGATGATGGGCGAGCGGCGCATCGTGCGATCGAGCTATGGCGGCGCGCGCCCGCGGCGCGACTTCCCGTGGCTCGCACGGCTCTACCTCGACGGGCGCCTGAAGCTCGACGAGCTGATCACGCAGCGGCTGCCGCTCGAGCGGATCGACGAGGGCTTCGACGCGATGCGCGCGGGGCGCACGCTGCGCACGGTGCTGGAGATCGCGCATTGAGCGGGGCGGCCAACGGGGCGGCCAACGGGGCGGCTAACGGGGCGGCCAACGGGGCGGCTAACGGGGCGGCCCAGGGCGCGCCCGCGGGCACGCCGTCGTGAGCGCCGCCGCGGCCTGCCGCGCGGGCCTGGCGCGCGGCCGCCATCCGCCGCTGCAGCCCGGCTGGATCGACACGCCCCACCACCATGTCGCGCTCGGCGACTTCGTGCTCGAGTCGGGCGAGGCGATCCGCGACTGCACCGTGAGCTATGTCGTGCACGGCCCGCAGCGCGCACCGGGCGTGCCCGCCGAGGGCGTGCCGGTCGTGCTCGCGCTGTCGGCGATCGCCTCGCACCATCACCGCCTCGACTTCCTGATCGGCCCGGGCCGCGCGCTCGATCCGTCGCGCATCGCGGTGGTCGCGGTCGACGCGCTCGGCAACGGACTGTCGTCCTCGCCGTCGAACTCGGTCCTGCAGCCGGGCGAGGCGTTCCCGGCCTTCACGATCCGCGACATGGTCGCCTCGCAGGCGGCGGTGCTCGACGCGCTGGGCGTGGGCCGGCTGCACGCGGTGGCCGGCGCGTCGATGGGCGGCATGCAGGCGCTGCAGTGGGCGGTGTCGTTTCCGGACCGTGTCGGGCGCGTCGCGGCGATGACGCCGATGGCGCGCACCACGCCCTGGGCCGCCGCGATCAACGAATGCTCGCGGCGCGCGCTGACCGTGGGCGGCCTGGCCGCCTGGGACGCATGGGTGCCGCTGATGCAGCTGCTGTCGGGCCGCACGCCGGCGCGGGTCGACGCGGACTTCGCCAGCGGCACGGACGCCATCGCGTGGATCGAGGCACGGACCGCATGGTGGGGCGCGCAGGGCTTCGCTCCGGTCGACTGGCTGTACCAGTCGCGCGCCTACGATGCGCACGATGTCGGCACGACACCCGGCTTCGGCGGCGACACCGCGGCGGCGCTCGCATCGATCCGCGCGCGCACGCTGGTGGCCGCGCCGCCGCTGGACCTCTACAACCCGGCCGGGGCCGCGCGCTGGGCGGCCGAGCGGATCCCGGGTGCGCGCTTCGTCGAGTTCGACACCGACTGGGGCCACCAGTCGGCCGGACCGGCCGACGCGACGAGCGCGGCCCGACTGAACACCGAGATCGCGGCGCTGCTGGCGGACTGAGTCCGCTCGGGCCGAGCCCGCTCAGCCCATCTTGAAGGTCGCGCTGCCGCGCGCGATCACGCGCTCGCCGGCAAGCACGTGGCACTCGACGAAGGCGAGCGAGCGGCCGACGCGCAGCACCGCCGGACGGACTTCGAGCAGGTCGCCGGGGCGTGCGGCATCGACGAAGTCGACGCTCAGCGAGACCGTCACCGCGGCCTTCGCATCGAGTCCGTCGGCGCGGGCGGCCACCCCAGCTGACAGGCCCATGGCGTTGTCGGCGAGCGCGCAGATCAGCCCGCCGTGCGCGAGGCCGCGCGAGTTGCAGTGCGGCTCGCGGACCTCGACTGCGAGCGCGAGCGAGCGCTCGGCACGGCGCGCCCAGATCGGCTCCCAGGGCGCGGTCAGCGGGCTCGTCCGGTCGTGCTTCGTCCAGCCCTCGGGCGGGGTCGGGGCGTCGGTCATCCGCGCCCTCAGAACCCCTGGAAGGTCGCGAACCCCGCCACCGGCTCGCGCTCGGTCTGCAGCGTGTTGATCTTCTCGTCGGGATCCGCGTAGCCGAGCGACATCCCGCAGACCAGCATCTCGTTGGCCGGCATGCCGATCACCTCGGCGATGATCCGGTGGTACTCCAGCCACGCCGCCTGCGGGCAGGTGTCGAGGCCGCGCGCACGCGCCGCGGTCATCAGCGCCTGCAGGAACATCCCGCAGTCGACCAGGCTGCCGCGCTCCATGCTGCGGTCCATCGTGATCATCATCCCGACCGGCGCGCCGAAGAACTCGTAGTTGCGCCCGTGCTGGCGATGCGTCTTCTCGAAGTCGCCCTTGCCGATGCCGAGCAGCCCGTACATGTCCCAGCCGATCTTGCGGCGCCGGTCGATGAAGGGCGACACCCATTTCTCCGGGTAGTACGCGTACTCGCGCGTGTGGCGCTTCGCCTCCTCGGGATCGTCGAAGGCGGCCAGCACCCGCCGCGTCAGCTCGGCGCGCTTCTCGCCGGCGACGACGTGCACCTTCCACGGCTGGATGTTGGTGCCCGAAGGCGCGCGCGCGGCCACCCGCAGGATGTCCTCGACGGTCTCGCGCGGCACCGGCGTGGGCAGGAACGCGCGGATCGATTGGCGGGTGACGATCGCCTCGTCGGCGTCGCGGCAGGGCTGGTGGCGGGTCGTCGGATCGAAGGGCATGGCGTGCGGGGGTCCGGTATGGGGGAAGGTCGGGATCAGGCGGCCGAGCCGGACGGGACCGGCGTGGCACGCGCTGCGGGCGAGGCCGCCAGGCCCAGCCGGGCGAGCGCCGTCTCGATCGTCGGGAACAGCTCGAGGGCGGCCACGTCGCGCTCGCCCGCCAGCCCGTGGCCGACGAAGGCCTGCAGGCTGGCCGCCAGCGCATCGAAGTAGCCGGCGTCGCTGACCACGACGATCGGCTTGGCGTGCTCGCCGAGCTGGCGCAGCGTCAGCACCTCGAACAGCTCGTCGAGCGTGCCCAGGCCGCCGGGCAGCGTGAGGAAGGCGTCGGACAGCTCGATCATGCGCTGCTTGCGCACCTGCATGTCGGCGACCACCTCCAGGCGCGAGAGCTCGCGGTGCCCGACCTCGCGGTTCATCAGCACCGCCGGGATCACGCCGAGCACCTCGCCGCCCTCGGCGAGCGCGGCATCGGCGAGCGCGCCCATCATGCCGACGCTGCCGCCGCCGTAGACGACGGTGGCGCCGCAGGCCGCGAGCAGCGCGCCGGCGCGGCGGGCGATCTCGAGGAAGCGCGGATCGGACCCGGGACGGGCCCCGCAGAACACGCAGACGCTGAACGGACGGGACGGCTCGGAGACGCTCATCGGGGGGATCCGCCGGAACGGGTGGGGAGGGAACGGGGGTCAGTCATCTTTCGGCTCTCGCACGAACTCGGCCTTGGGCTCGCGGGCGAGGAGCGCGGCGACCGCGTCGCGCGCGGACCGGCCCTCGAAGAGCACCGCCGCGACCGCATCGGTGATCGGCAGCTCGACGTCGAGCCGGCGCGCCGCGCGACGCACGGCCTCGCAGCAGGCCACGCCCTCGGCGACGTGACCGAGCGACGCGAGGACCGCCTCGAGGGTCTCGCCGCGTCCGAGGGCCAGTCCCACGCGCCGGTTGCGCGACAGGTCGCCGGTGCAGGTGAGGACGAGGTCACCGACACCGGCCAGCCCCATGAAGGTCTCGGGCTGCGCGCCGAGCGCCGCGCCGAAGCGGCCGATCTCGGCCAGGCCACGGGTGAGCAGCGCGGCGCGCGCGTTCAGGCCGAGCCCGAGCCCGTCGGAGATGCCGGTGGCGATGGCCATGATGTTCTTCAGCGCGCCGGCCACCTCGACGCCGACCAGGTCGGCGCTGCGGTAGATGCGGGCGGCGCCGTGGTGGAAGGCCTCGAGCGCCGCCGCGGCGACCTCGGCACGCAGCGACGCGACGGTCAGCGCCACCGGCAGGCCGGCGGCCACCTCCTGCGCGAAGCTCGGGCCCGACAGCGCGCCGCAGGCGACGCCCGGCCAGGCCTCGGCCATCACCTGATGGGGCAGCAGCCCGGTGCCGGCCTCCAGGCCCTTGCACAGCCAGAGCACCGGCGGCGCGCCGTCGGGCCGCGCGGCGGCGAGCGCGCCGGCCACCGGCCGCAGGCCGGCGACCGAGGTCGCGATCACGATCAGGTCGACGCCCTCGAGCGCGACACCGAGCGCCGAGGTCGTCGAGATCGCCCCGTCGAGCGACACGCCCGGCAGGTAGCGGACGTTCTCGCGGGCGGCAGCGATGGCCGCGGCCTGCGCCGGGTCGCGCACCCACAGGCTCACCGCGTGCCGCGCCGACGCGTGACGCGCCAGGGCCGTGCCCCAGGCGCCCGCGCCGAGCACGGCGAGCTTCATGACGTCCGGCGGGCCGGCCCGCTCACAGGCCCCAGACCTCGGTGACGCGCACGAAGCCGGCGCCGCCCTCGCGGTGCCGCACGCGCACCCACCCGGCGGGCGACTCGCCGGCGGCCGGGTCGGCGAGCTCGAGCAGCACGCCGCGGTCGGCCTGCAGCACGACCGCCGCAGCGTCCTGCGGCTCCCGGCGCACGGTGGCGAGCGCCGAGGTGACGACGCTGCGCCGCTCGCCGAGGTCGGCCCGCTCGATCCAGACGACGTCGCCGGCGACGTCGCGCACCTTGACCCACTGCCCGAGCGTGGAGATGACCTCGAGCGGCATCCCGCGCGGCGCGGCGAACAGCTTGCGCGCCTGCTTGGAGGGGCCGTCGTACAGCACCGCGGGCGCCGCGACCCCGCGGATCTCGGCGAGCGCGGCCGCGGCGGGCACGAGGAGCGCCGCCGCGACGAGCGGGGCGACGACGGCGGCGGACCGGCGCATCGCCCCGGCCCTCAGTTGACCCGGCCGGGCACGATGATCTGCGGGCCGTCGGCGGGTGCCGCCTGCTGCTGCATCTTCTGCTGGTACAGCGCCTCGAAGTTGATCTCGGCGAGGTGGATCGGCGGGAAGCCGGCCCGCGAGACGATGTCGGCGATGTTCGCGCGCAGGTACGGGTAGATGACGTTCGGGCACACGACGTTGATGACGACCGGCATCTGCTCGGCCGGGATGTTCCGGATGTCGAAGATGCCGGCCTGCTTGGCCTCGACCAGGAAGAC
>JAIYAG010000620.1 GCA_027489195.1 Burkholderiales bacterium
CCGGTCTTCTCGATCGGCAGCACGCGGCGGTGGTCGGTCAGGGAGTGGATGACGACGGTGGTGTCGCGCCGCGCCTCGACCACCTCGTCGAGATAGCACATCGCCCCGCTGCGCACCGCGCGCGTCAGCGGCCCGTCGCGCCATACCGTCGCGTCGCCCGACAGCAGCCAGCGGCCGACCAGGTCGGTGGCGCTCAGGTCCTCGTGGCAGGAGACGGTCACCAGCGGCGCATCGCGCGGCGCGTGCGTCCGGCCCGCAGCGCGGTGCAGGCGCCACGCCATGTGCTCGACGAAGCGGGTCTTGCCGCAGCCGGTCGGGCCGCGCAGCAGGACCGGCAGGCGCGCGGCCCAGGCGGCCTCGAAGACGGCGCGCTCTTCGCCCGTGGGCAGGTACCAGGGCTCGCCGGCCGGCCGGCTGTCGGCGGGGGCGGGGAAGGAGGTCGGATCGCTCATGACGGGCCCGAGTCTGCCACGGGCGGTGCCGCGGCGCGCGCGGCTCGTGCGATCATCGGACGAGGAGGAGACCCCATGCAGCACGACGCCGGCGACGGCGGGCTCGCGACCGGAGGCGCCGTCGGCTTCATGAACGGGCTCGACGCGCTGTTCCTCTACCTCGAGAGCCCCGAGACGCCGATGCACGTCGGCTCGATGCATGTCTTCGAGCCGCCCGCGGGCGGTGCCGAGGGCTTCGCGGCCGCGGTCCGGGCCCACATCGGCGCACGCCTGGACCGCGCCGACGTGTTCACCCGCCGGCTCGCGCCGATGCCGCTCGGCCTGGCGAACCCGGCCTGGGTGCACGCCGCCGAGGTCGACCTCGACCACCACGTGCGGCGCATGCGGCTGCCCGAGCCGGGCACCCTCGCGCAGTGCCACGACCTCGTCGGCAGCCTGCATGCACGGCCGCTCGACGTTTCCAGGCCCCTGTGGGAGATGGTCGTCATCGAAGGGCTCGAGGCCGGCCGCATCGGCTTCTACGCGAAGGTCCACCATGCGGGCCTGGACGGGCAGGCGGGTGTGGCGCTCGCGCAGGCCGTCTACGACGTGGCCGCCCGCGCGGCACCGCCCGCGCCCGCGCAGCCCGTCGTGTCGAGCGTCTCGGCCAGCGGCGACGCGCCGGGCGCGGTCCGCGTGGCCGCCGCCGGCGCACGCCACAACGCCGCGCAGCTCCTCGGGCTCGGCGCGCGCCTGCCGGGCCTGCTGCGCGCGGTGGCCCAGGCGGTCGTGCCGGCGCTGGGCCGCGACGACGCCGCGTCGGCCGTCGCGGGCGCCCCGGCCGACGCACCGGGCGGCGCGGCCGCCCCGGCCGACGCATCGGGCGGCGCGGCCGCGCTGCTCGGCGGCGAGGGCCTGCTCGCGCCGCGCACCGCGCTCAACGTGTCGATCTCCCGGCGGCGCGCGTTCGCCACGCTGTCGGTGCCGATGGCGCGCGCCCGGGCCATCGCGCAGCGCCACGACGCCTCGCTCAACGACGTCGTGCTCGCGGCCTGCGGCGGCGCGCTGCGCGAGTGGCTGCTGGCGCGCGGCGAGCTGCCCGCCGAGTCCCTGCTCGCCGCGATGCCGGTGTCGCTGCGCCGCGCCGGCGACACGTCCTCGAACACACAGGCCATGATGGCGCGGATGACGCTCGCCACCGACCTCGCCGACCCCCTGGCGCGGCTGCACCGGATCCGCGATGCGTCGGCTCGCATCAAGGGCGCGCTGCGCGACGTGAAGTCGGCGGTGCCCACCGAGTTCCCCTCGCTCGGCCTGCCGTGGCTGGGCAACGCGCTCGCCGCGGTCTGGGGCCGCGGGCGGCTCGCCAACCGCCTGCCGCCGCTGGCCAACGTGATCGTCTCCAACGTGCCCGGGCCCGCGGTGCCGCTCTACCTGCTGGGCGCACGGATGCTGCACTACTGGCCGGTCTCGATCCCGTACCACGGCGTCGCGCTGAACATCACGGTGCAGAGCTACGCGGGTTCGCTCGACTTCGGGCTGATCGCCTGCCGTCGCGCGGTGCCCGACGTCGACGCCATCGCGCTGCGGCTCGCGCAGGCCTTCGATGCGCTGGACGGCGACCCCGAACGCGGCGCGGCCGGGATCGATGCGCCGCCCGTTCGGCCCGCCCGCCGCCGCCGTCGCGCCGCGCCGTCGCGAGGTGCCCGATGAGCGCCCCGCGCGAGGCCGCCGGCCCGCCCAGCCTGCTGTGGACGATGCTCGAGTACCGGGCACTGCTCGAGGCCGCGCTGCTGCCGACCTCGCTGCCGCTGCTGATGTCCGCGCCGCGGGGCGACGGCCATCCGGTGCTGCTGGTGCCGGGCTTCGTCGGCGACGCGGGCTCGATGGCGGTGCTCAAGCACTACCTGCGCAATCGCGGCTACGAGGTCGACGACTGGGGGCTCGGGCGCAACGTCGGCTTCCAGCGCAAGCACGCCCGCGCGCTCGAGCAGAAGGTGCGCTTCCTGCACCACCGTCATGGCCGCACCGTGAGCCTCGTCGGCTGGAGCCTGGGCGGCGTCTTCTCGATGTTCGCAGCGCACCAGGTGCCGCAGTGCGTGCGCAGCGTGGTGACGCTCGGCAGCCCGGTCAGCAGCGATCCGCAGCGCAGCGACTCGCCGGCCCTGGTCAAGGCGCTCTACCGGCTGGTCGCGCATCCGATGGGGCCGGTCGCCCATGCGGCGCACGTCGATGCGCGCGTGCTGCGCTCGCCGCCGCCGATGCCGGTGTCCTGCCTCTACTCCGAGACCGACGGCGTGGTGCCGCCGCACGAGGCGACCCTGCACGGGGCCCGAGACACCGACCCGGACGCCCTGCACGAGAACATCCGCGTGCCCGGCAGCCACGTCGGTCTGGGCTTCAACGCGCTCGTGCTGTGGATCGTCGCCGAGCGGCTGTCGCAGCCGGAGGGGGCGTGGCGGCCGTTCGAGCCGCAGGGGCTGCCGGGGCAGCTCTACCGGCTGCTGACGCCTTCGTCCGTGCCGACCTGACCGGACGCGCACGCGTCGCACGCGTCGCGCGCTTCGCCGGTGCGTCGAGCAGAGCCAGGTACTCCTGGAAGCTGTCGCGCACGCACTGCGCGAAGAACGCCGGGTCGGGGAGCTGCTCGCGGCACGCGGTGGGCGAGATGATCAGCATGCCCTCGTAGCTCGTCACCGCGAACACCAGACCCATGCCGTCGGCGATCGGCATGATCGCCGAGAAGTAGGTCATCTTCGCGCCGCCCAGGTACAGCGGCACCGAGGGGCCGGGCACGTTGACGATCGTGCAGTGCGCCAGCGGCGCGCGCCGCCCGGCGCCGGTGGCGACGCCGCCGAGCAGCTTCGCGGCGAGCGACAGCGTCGCGGCCGGCGTGTGCCGCGCGACGTCGGTGAGCTCGCGGGCCGGCACGGTGCGCGCATAGGCGTCCGAGCCTTCGGCCTGCGCGTGCAGGTAGGCCAGCCGCTCGACCGGGTCGGCCAGGTGCGTGCCGAGCGAGGCGCGCATCAGCATCAGCTCGCCGTGCCCGTCGCCGTCCGCGACGTCGCGCAGCGTCACCGGCGCGATCGCCGACAGGCTCGCGTCGGGCAGCTCTCCGGTATGGGCGAGGTAGCGGCGCAGGCCGCCCGCGCAGACCGCGAGCACCACCTCGTTGACGGTCGCGCCGTCGACCAGCGCCCGCAGCCGGCGGAAGTCGGCGAGCGGGAAGCGCCGGGTCTCGAACACCCGGTGCGGCGAGACCACCGCGTTGAAGCGCGTCACCGGCATCGACTCGGGACGCAGCAGCGCATCGGCCACGAAGCTGCTCGCCGCCGGCAGCAGCCGCGTCGCCAGCGCCGCGAGCGGGCGGGCCAGGCGCAGCGGCGAGGTCGCGTTGCGCAGCAGGCTGCGCCCGAGCAGGCCGAGCGTGCCCGGCGGCGACGCCGGGAACCAGGGCTCGGGCGGCTCGGGCGGCGCGGGCGTGGCGCTGGTGTCGTGCAGCACGCGCGTGAGCTCGGACCCGTCGTCGAGGTCGATCGCCGCGTGGTGCACCTTGGTCAGCAGCGCGAAGCTGCCCCGCGGCAGCTCGAGCAGGCCGTCGAGGCCCTCGATGACGTGGATCTCCCACAGCGGGCGCGACAGGTCGAGCGGACGCGCGTGGATGCGCGAGGCCTGGATGCAGAACTGGCGCCAGTCGCCCGGTGCGGGCAGCGCGATGTGACGCACGTGGTACTCGAGGTCGAAGCGCTCGTCCTCGATCCAGTACGGATGGTCGAGCTCGAGCGGCACCCTGAGCAGCTTGCGGCGGAACACCGGCGAGCGATGCAGCCGCGCCTCGATGTGCGCGAGGATGTGCTTGAAGCGGACCTTGCCGCCGGGGGCGGTCGACGGGTCGTAGATGTGGACCAGCGTGATGGTGCCGCTGGCGTTGCCGCTCTCCGCGTAGAGGAAGCGGGCGTCGTCACCACGAAGCTGTTCCATCCGGGCAGGATGCCCGAGCGCCGGAGGCCGTGCAACGACCGCCGGGCGCCGCGCGCCGCCCGGCAGGGCGGGCGCGGTGCCGACCGCCTCAGGCGATGATCTGGCGCGACGAGATCGTGTAGCGGAAATCGTCCGGCGCCAGCTCGTCGAAGCGGCCGGTCGCGTTCTCGCCGTTCGGGTACATCAGGAACGGCAGGGTGTTGCGGCCGGCGCTGCCGGGCAGGCGCACGTCGTGGCCGGTGTTCCAGCCGACCCAGTTGCCTTCCCAGCCGCCGAACAGCCCGCGCACGACCGGCGCGGCCAGCGGGTGGGTGCGGTCCTTGATCCAGTCGGGCGTCTCCTGGCGCATCACCTTGAGCACGTCGGCCGGATCCATCGCGACCCAGCCGTGTCCGGCGAGGTACGCCTCGGCACGGCAGTGCTGCGCGCCCTTGAGGTTCTGCGGGTTGGCGCCGAGCTCGCGGTAGCCGAAGGCCGAGGGGGCGAGCCGCAGGCCGTAGACGTCGCGGGCCGGCACGCCGACCGAGCGGCACAGGCCGACGAACACCGCGTTCAGGTCGGCGCACTTGCCGCCGAGGTTGCCGGTCTCGAGCATCGCCTTGATGTCGCCGGTGCCGCAGCCGCGCGTCTTGGGCTCGCGGTGCGCGTTGGCGACCACCCAGTCGTAGATCGCGCGGGCCTTGTCGACGTCGGTGCGCGCGCCCTTCGTGGCCTTCGTGGCGGTCTCGCGGACGATGCCGTCGAGCGGCAGCAGCTCGGTCGCCACGAGGTAGCTGCGCAGCACCGAGGCGTCCTCGCGGGCGCCGGCGGGCCGGCTCCAGTCGACGCCCCCGCGGTCGCGGGTGTTGACGCGGCTGGTCAGCGACACGGTCGGTGCGGGCGTGCCGGCGGTGAACTGCGCACGCAGCATGCGCACGCCGCTCTTGGGGTCGGCGACGACCGCGGCGTTCGCGGCGTTGCCCGTCCACGCATGGTCGATCGGCTGCTGCCAGTCGGTCGCCACGTCGGCCAGCGGCAGCCACACCTGGACGGCGCCCTGCACGTCGGCCACGCTCACCGTGGTGGTCACCTCGAAGGTGCGCCAGGCGCCCGGGCGGGGCTCGAAGCGGCGGGCCTCCTGGGCGCGGGCGGCGGCGGGCAGCGCGCCGGCGACGGCGACGGCTGCGGCACCGGCGGTCCTGAGCAGCGTGCGGCGGTCGGGGCGATGGGTCATGTGAGGCTCCTGGTTCGGTGTCTGAGCGGCATTCGGGATTCGAGAACGGGGGCGGTCGGTCGCGGCCGCGTCACAGCACGGCGGCGATCCACCGACGGGCCTCTGCGCCCGTCCAGTCGACCTCGCCGGTCACCATGAAGGCGGCGCGGCCGTCGCGGCCGATCACCGCGGTGCTCGGGAAGACGCGCACGCCCCAGGCCTTCGCGACGCCGCCGTCGGCGTCGCGCAGCACCGGCAGCGTGAGCGGCATCGAGCCGAGGAAGCGGCGGACCGCGGCATCGGTCTCGCGGAAGTTCACCGCGACCACCTGCAGCCGGTCGCGCTCGTGGCGCTGCGCGAGCAGCTCGAGCGAGGGCATCTCGGCGCGGCAGGGCTCGCACCAGCTCGCCCAGAAGTTC
>JAIYAG010000007.1 GCA_027489195.1 Burkholderiales bacterium
GCTGGGGCTGGCAGGTCCGGGCGCAGCCGGTGGTGCAGCTCGGCTGGTCGCGGCTGTCGCGCTGCCCGCAGCCGCGCAGCTGCGGGCCTTCGAGTTCGCCCTCGACAACGACCAGTTCGCCTTCGCCCCGCCGAGCGAGGAGCGCTGGTACACCAGCGGCGGGTTCATCCGTGCCGCCTTCGACGCGCCCGCCGGCTCGGCCGACGCGCGGCTCGCCGCCGCCTGGTGCCGGGTGGTCTTCGGCTGCGACCGGGACGCGCGGATCTACCGCGTGCTGTCGCTGAACCATTCGATCTACACGCCGAGCCTGCCCGCCAGCACCGCCGCGCCGCAGCCCTACGACCGCCCGTACGCGGCCGCGCTGTCGCTCGGCGCGGATTCGGTCGTCATCGGTGCCAGCACGCGCCAGACGCTGTCGCTGCGGCTCGGTGCCATCGGCCCGGCCGCGCTCGGCGAGCCGGTGCAGAACGGCATCCACCGCGTGCTCGGCCAGTCGCCCACGCTCGGCTGGGGCTGGCAGGTCCGGGCGCAGCCGGTGGTGCAGCTCGGCTGGTCGCGGCTGTCGGCGATCGGCGCGCCCGGTGGCGGCGCGGACCTCGTGCTGCGCACCGCGGTGCTCGCGGGCAATCCGGTGACCGAGGCGGCGCTCGGCGCGATGGTGCGCTTCGGCCGGCGGCCGGCCGGTCCGACCTGGCCCGGCGAGACGCTCGGGGCACGCGAGCCCGACGGCTGGCATGCGTTCGCCGGCGTCGAGGGTCGCGCGGTCGCGCGGGACGCGCTCGTCGACGGCCGACCCTACGGGTACGCGTCGCGCATCGAGCGCGAGCCGTTCGCCGGCTCGGCCTTCGTCGGCGCCTCGTTCGGCGCGGTCTCGGACTGGCGGGTCGACCTGACGTTCGCGCTGCACTCGATCCCGTTCGCCTCGCCCCTCGAGCCGGCGACCATGAAGCCGCAACGCATCGGGACAATCGGCCTGCGCTGGCAGCCGGCGCGCTGACCCCGGGGGCGGTCCCTTCAGTCGTGCCCGCGCAGCCGGGCGATCTCGCGCTTGAAGAACGGGTAGAGCAGGGGCGCGGCCACCAGCCCCTGAACGCCGAACAGCGCCTCGCCGGTGAGCATCGCGGCCAGGATCTCCCACGAGGCCACCCGCACGTGCGAGCCCACGGTGCGGGCGTTGATGAAGTATTCGGTCTTGTGGATCAGCACCAGGAAGACCAGCGAGCCGATCGCCAGCAGCGGCGACACCGCCAGCGAGATCAGGGTCACCAGCGTGTTGGCCAGCAGGTTGCCGAGCACGGGCAGCACGCCGGTCACCAGCGTGAACAGGCACAGCAGTCCGCGGAAGGGCAGCACGAATCCGAAGGCCGGCAGGATCACGAACAGGTAGAGCGCGGTCGCCGAGGTGTTGAACAGCGCGATGCGCATCTGGGCGAGCACGACGCGCTCGAGGACCAGCAGCAGCCGGCCGATGAACTTCTCCTCTGACTGCAGTGCGCGCGGCTGCCAGGTCGCGGCGGCGGCCATCGCGGCGACCAGGATCGCGAAGATGCCCTGCACCAGCGCATGGGCAACCTTGCCCCCGAGCCCGCCGAGGCTCGCCGCATGGTCGCGCAGCCAGGCGAACACCCGCGTGCGCAGCTCGACGAGGTCCTGCGGCATCGAGGCCGCGATGGCCTCGGGCAGCGCCTCGCGGAACGCGTCGAGCGAGTCCTCGATGCGCAGCAGGAAGACCCTCAGGTCGTCGGCCGAGGCGAGCGCGACCGTCCAGGTGACGATGCCGGCGAAGGCCGCGAACACCAGCGAACCGACCACCGCGCCGCAGATGCCGGCGACCGTGCGCGACGGCCCGAACCGGTTCGACATGCGGTCCGCGAGCAGGCAGGTCCAGGCATAGACGACCAGCCCGAGCAGTACGGGCACGAGCAGTCGCTGCCACAGCACGAGGAGGGCGACGGCCGCCGTCAGCACCAGCCGCAGCAGCTCCGGGCGAAGGGGAAAGGAACCGACGATGATGGCTGGACTCCGGGAAGGCCCCGAACTCTAGCGCATCTCGTCGCGGCCGGATCCGCCGCCTCGCTGCCGCCGCGGGACATGTGTCGGCCGAGCATCGCGCCGGGGGCCTCCCGGGCGGCCCCCGGCCCGCGAGGCCGGCCGTCCGACAGGCGGACGTCCGGACGTCCGACCTGCGGGGCGGCGGCTTGACGCGCCGCCGCGCACCGGCGGCGCCCGCGCCTCGCGATACTCGACGGATGGGCGATCTCGAGCTGTTCCTGCACCGTGTCTCGGCGCCGCGCACCTGGGGCGAGCTGCTGGTCGTCGCCGGCGCGTCGCTGCTGGTCGCGATGCTGCTGTACCGGCTGGCGGTGTCGCTGCTCGGGCGAGCGGTCCTGCGCTCGCCGGTCGCCGCCGCCGCGCTCGCCCGGACCGTGGCCCCCGGCGGCTGGCTGCTGGCGCTGCTGGCGCTGCAGGCCGCCTGGGAGGGCGCGCCGGACCGGCTGCCCGGTCTGCCGGTCGTGCAGCACATGACCGCGATCGGGCTGATCGTCGCC
>JAIYAG010000299.1 GCA_027489195.1 Burkholderiales bacterium
CGCTCGCGATCGGGCTGCTGTTCGGCGCGGGGGCCGTGCTCGGCCGGTACGCGGGCTGGGGCGCGCCGCGCACCGGCCTCGCGATGGTCGCGCTCGGTGCGGCGATGGTGGCGACGATCCGGGCGCTCGGCGGCTGAGCCGTGGCGCCGCGCGGCCGGCGCCGCGGCCTTCACCGCTAGAATCGGGCGATGGCGCGCATCATTCCCGACGGCTGGCGTGAACTGGCCGACAGCGACTCCTCGACCGCGGCGCTGCCCGCGTCCGCGCAGCGGCACCGCGAGACCCTCGAGCTGTTCGCCCGCGGCCTGCCCGACGACTACACCGTCTATCACGCGGTCCACTGGACCACCGTCGAGCGCGGCTTCTCGGTCTACGGCGAGATCGACTTCGTCGTCGTGAACCGGCACGGCGACGTGCTGCTCGTCGAGCAGAAGACCGGGTTCCTCGAGGAGGGGGGCGACGGCCTCCTCAAGCGCGAGCGCGGCCGCATCCGCAACGTGCCGGTGCAGATCGCGCGGACCGTCACCACGCTGCGCGACAAGCTCGCCCGCCGCCCGGGCTGCGAGTCGATCCGCGTCGAGTACCTGCTCTACTGCCCCGACTACACGGTGCGCCGCATCGAGACCGCCGGCCTGTCGGCCGACCGGCTGGTCGACGCCTCGCGCCGCGACAAGCTCGTGCCGGTGATCCGCGAGGTGCTGCCGCCGGGGCGCGTCGGCCCCTCGGGCACGAACGCGCCGGCCTGGCAGCAGGTCGACCGGTTCTTCCGCGACGTCATCGAGCTCGAGACCGACGTCAATGCGCTGGTCGGCCAGGCGCAGGCGCTGGTCACGCGGATCTCCGGGGGGCTGGCGCACTGGGCGCGCCAGCTCGAGTTCACGCCGTTCCGGCTGCATGTGGATGGCACCGCCGGCTCGGGCAAGACGCAGCTCGCGCTCGCCGAGCACCGCGACGCGATCGCCCGCGGCGCGCGCCCCCTGTACGTCTGCTACAACCGCCCGCTGGCCGACCACTTCGCCGCGATCGTGCCCCCGGGCGGCGAGGTCTGCACCTTCCACACGCTGTGCCAGCGGATGCTGCGCGACGCCGGCCGCTCGGTCGACCTGTCGGCGCCCGACGGCTTCGAGCGGCTCGAGCGCGAGGCCGCGCAGGTGCCGGTCGACGCCCGCTGGCGCTTCGACACCGTCGTCGTCGACGAGGGCCAGGACTTCCCGGCGGCCTGGCGCGACCAGGTGCTGCGCCACGCCAAGCCCGATGCGCGCGTGATCTGGCTGGAGGACGCGATGCAGGCGCTCTACCAGCGCGAGCCCGCGCCGCTGCCCGGCTGGGTGACGCTGCACGCGCGCGCCAACTACCGCAGCCCGCGCGACGTGGTGAAGCTGCTGTCGGCCATCCTGCCGCCCGACGTCGAGATCGAGGCCGCGGGCCCGTTCGCCGGGGCCGGCCTCGAGCTGATCGAGTACACCGACACCGAGAGCCTGATGGCCGGCACCAAGGAGGCGATCCGCAAGTGCCTGTCGGAGGGCTTCCGGCGCCACGACATCGCGGTGATCAGCTTCCGCGGCCGCGAGGGCTCGGCGCTGCTCGGGCTGGACGCGCTCGGGCCCCACCCGATCCGCCGCTTCACCGGCCGCTACGACCTGCTCGCGCAGCCGGTGTTCACCGACGGCGAGCTGCTGGTCGAGTCGGTCTACCGCTTCAAGGGGCAGGCCGCGCCGGCGGTCGTGCTGAGCGAGGTCGACTTCGAGTCCCTCGACGAGCGCACGGTGAGGAAGCTCTTCGTCGGTGCCACGCGCGCGACCATGAAGCTCGCGATCGTCGCGAGCGCACGCTCGGCGAAGGCGCTGCGGGCGGCGCTCGGGGTGTAGGACCCCCGCCGGCCGCACGCCGCCGGGCGCTCGCCGCGCCTCCGGTTCCCGGCGCCGTCCACCGGCCGTCGGAGAAAGCACCGCGCTCGTACGGCCCGCAGGGTCCTACGGCCCCGCTTGCGACCCCGCGGGCAGATGATGGACGCCTGCGTTCCGTCACACCGTTTCCTGCCGATCGCGCGACGCCCTACGGTCGCCCCCTTCCTGCATCACGTTCCCGTTCCCAAGGTCCTCATGTCCCGGTTTCATCGTTTCGCCGCCGCTGCCCTCGGCGGCGCGCTCCTCGTCGCCCTCGGTGCCTGCGGCTCCGACACCGGCTCGTCGTCGTCCTCCTCCTCGTCGAGCGCCTCGAGCAGCAGCTGCTCGCAGTACGTCGACGTGATCCCGAGCAACGTGCGTGCCGCATCGACCGCGGACGCGCAGTGCTCGTCCTACGTCGCGAACGCCGACATCCTGCTCTCGACCACGAAGTCGGCCTGCGCGTCCGGCAACACCGCGGGCGCCGCGGCCTACTACGCTCAGTACCAGAAGGCCGCCGACTACGCGGTCTCGACGGTCAAGCTGCTGTGCCCGGTCTCGGGATCGGGCTCGGCCTCGACCGGGCCCAGCCTCAACACCGGTCTCTACACGCTGTACGTGTGCGCGTCGTCGCCCAGCAGCCCGGCCCAGTCGTCGACCTGCTCGACCTCGCCCTCGGCGCCGTCGGCCCGGCCCACCTGCAACTGGTACAACGGCGGCAGCAACTTCACGCAGTCGGCCTGCCAGGCCGCGCAGTCCAAGCTGTGAGCGCGACGGTGTCGACAGCCGCGCGGCTCGCGGTCCGCGCGGCGGCGGGGCTCGTGCTCGCCTTCGCCGCGGCCGCCGCCTGCGCGCAGCCTGTGCCCCAGTGCCTCGGTCGCCAGTCCGACGCGACCGGCACGGTGCTGCACAACCTCTGCGACCGGCCGATCAGCGTCGCGGTCTGTGCCGCCGACAGCGCAGCGGTGGGCGGATTCGTCCGCATCTGCGGCGACGGCGGGACGCTCAACGTCTACTTCACCGATGGCGTGGGCCTCGCCCCGGGCGAGCGGGTCCGGGTCGCCGTCCCGCGACTTCAGGTGGCGGTCTGCAACGGCACGGGCGCCGTGACCGGGATCGGCGGCTTCAAGAGCGACGACGCCGGCCGCTTCACCTGTCCGCCCCGCCCGCCGCTGGCGCGCAACCCGTTCCCCGACACCGTGCAGGCGAGCACGACCGAGTCCGAAGCGCGGGCCTGTTCGATGGCGCGCGAGGCCTTCGCGGTGGCGGACCGTGCGCCCGGCGACTGCGACTGCGTCGCACGGCCCGGCCGCTCGGTGACCGTGCACGCCTGCTCGGCACGCGGGAAGCTGCCCGAGCGCCCGAGCTTCGAGAGAGCGATGGGCAGCCTGCGCGAACTGCTCGACGAGCTCGTCGGCTGCGATCCTCAGTCCGACACCAGCCAGTGCGAACGACGCCGGATGACGAACCCGAGCGGCATCCGGGGCTGAGCCGCCGCACGGCCTGCGTCGCCGCGGGACGGCGCGGTCTGCGGGCCCCTGCGGACCCGCACGTCCCTCACCAGCGCCCGACCGCCTCGCCCCGCGTATCGCCGCGCAGCCAGGCGACCCGCCGCTTCGGATCCCACTCGAGCCAGTCGCACACGACGGTCGGGCCGCCCGCGGTCGTGTCGACGACGCAGACGTCCTTCCAGCTGAGCCGCTTGTTGACCCACTGCAGCGGCTCGATGCCGAGCGCCTGCCAGCCCTCGACCAGCGCCCGCGCGCTGGCCGGGTCGAGCGCGCCGTCGCGCAGCAGTCGGCCGTCGTGCCACATGCGCCGGCCGATCAGCGGGCGGTGGTCGGCCAGGCACTGCGCGAAGCCGCCCGGATACTTCTCCTCGATCACGTGCACCGGCACCAGCACGTCGATGAACTCGAGGCGCACCGCCACGGCTCAGGCCCCCGGCGGCGTCCGGGAGCGGCCGGTCCGCTCGTCCATCCAGGCACCGAGCAGCGTGTAGGTGACCGCCAGCACCACCGGACCGATGAAGATGCCGACCAGCCCGAAGGCGATCAGCCCGCCGACCACGCCGGCGAAGATCAGCAGCATCGGCAGGTTGGCGCCCTTCTTGATGAGCCAGGGGCGCAGGAAGTTGTCCATCGTCCCGACGAAGGTCGTCCAGATCGCCAGCACGATCGCCCAGCCGGTGTCGCCGCTCCAGAACAGCCAGACGACCGCGGGTGCGAGCACCGGGATCACGCCGATCTGCGCGATGGCGAGCAGGAACATCACCGCGGTGAGCAGCGCAACCGCCGGCACGCCCACCACGGCCAGCCCGATGCCGCCGAGCACCGACTGCGCCACCGCGGTCACCACCACGCCGAGCGCGACGCCGCGGATCGAG